>JAGQRU010000170.1:7509-15385 GCA_020425105.1 Paracoccaceae bacterium | reverse complement strand
CAGTTCACGCTGGCGGCGGACACGTCGCGCGGCAATCGCCCGGGGTTTTCCCGCGCCGCGCCGCCCGCCGATGGCGACCGGCTTTACACCGCTTTCGCCAAGGCCCTGTCCGATCTGGGCATTCCTGTACAAACCGGACGCTTCGGCGCCGACATGCAAGTCGCGCTGATCAATGACGGACCGGTCACGATCTGGATCGACACCGATCAGCCAAGCTAAACCGGGGCGGGTTTTTTCCCTTGGCCCGCCGGGCCAGACATGGTTTCTCTGTCAAAAAAGGTGGCAGGGATGGATCTCAACGCACTCAGGGAATTCAGCGCGATCGCGTCCGAAGGATCCTTCGCGGCGGCAGCGCGCAAGCTCGGCACGCCGAAATCCACCGTGTCGAAGCGCATCCAGGATCTGGAGACCGCCCTTGGAGTGCGCCTGATCGAACGGACAACGCGGCGGTTGCGGCTGACCGCCGAAGGGGCGCTGGTCTTGTCGCGCGCCGAACGCATTCTGGCAGATGCGGGCGAAATCACCCGGGCGCTCGCGGTGTGCGACGACACGGTGGGCGGGCATCTGCGCATCGCGGCACCGGTGCTCTTCGGTCAAAGTTTCATGGGGCAGATCGTGGCCGTCAGCCGCCGGGTGTTTCCCGATCTGACGCTGGAAGTGGTGCTGACGGACAGCCAGCCCGATCTGGTCGAGGAAGGCTTCGACGCCGCCATCCGCGTTGGCGCGCCGATGGACAGCCCTTTTGTGTCCCAGCCCATCGCCCGGTCGCACCGGACCGTGGTCGCGGCGCCGCAGATCGTGCCCAAACCGTTGACCGATCCGTCCGACCTGTCCGGACTGCCGGTGATGTTTTACGGGGTCGGGCTGGTGCAAAGCTGGCATTTCACCAATGGCCGGACCGACCGCACCGTGCGGCTGGCGGGCGGCGTGGCCATGACCTCCTACCCCGCGCTGCGCGACGCAGCCTTGGGCGGCGCGGGTCTGGCGCAACTGCCCCTCTTCCTGGTCGAAGACGATCTGGCCGCTGGGCGCCTGGTCCGCGCGTTGGACGGATGGGACATCCCGCCGGCGGAAATCGTCTGTGTCTATCCCGGTCCGCAGGCCCTGACCGCGCGGATGCGGGCCTTTCTGGATCTGCTCGACCGCGCCTTTCCCGAAGGCACGATCCATGGCGGGGTGCTGCGCAGCGGGCTTTGACCGCCAGAACCGCCTCTCAACCGCCGTGGCGCGCGGCCGCGATCTTCTCCAGCGCCATCCGGTCTGCCAGCAGGTCCACCCGCACCCCATCCGCCTGCGCCCGGTCGAGCAGCGCCCCCACGCGGGGACCAATGGCTTCGACCGCCGCCAGAACATCGGCCCTGGTCTGACCGCCCAGATATTCGGCGCCCACGGCGATGATGCCGCCCGCATTGATCACATAGTCGGGCACGTAGGTGACCCCGCGCGCGGCCAGGGCGGCGCCCGCGGCCTCGTCCCAGATCTGGTTGTTTGCCGCGCCTGCAACCACCGCCGCCCCCAGCCGCCCGACGCTCTGCATCGTCAGCACGCCACCCAGAGCACAGGGCGCGAAGACATCCGCGGGGGTTTCCAGGATCACGCCCGGGTCCGTCGTCACCGCGCCCAGCTCAGCGGCCAGCGCCAGCGCGCGGGCGCTGTCGGCATCGGCCAGCGTCAGCCGCGCGCCGCGTTCGGCCAGCAACCGGCACAGCGCGCCGCCGACATTGCCGACGCCCTGCACCGCCACGTGGCACCCGGCCAGATCCGTCCGCCCGAAACGGCGGGCCACGGCGGCCTCGATCCCCCGCAGTACGCCGAGCGCGGTAAAGGGGGACGGATCGCCCCCGACCGCATCCCCGCTTTGCGCCAGCCCCGATACGAATCCCGTCTCCTGCGCCACGGCGGCCATGTCCGCCACCCCGACCCCCACATCTTCGGCGGTCACATAGCGCCCGCCCAGCCCCGCCACCGCGCGCCCGAAGGCACGGAACGCCGCGCTGCGCGCCGTGCCCGGCCCCGGCAGAGGGCCGAAGATCACCGCCTTGCCGCCGCCCAGCGGCAGATCCGCCATGGCATTTTTAAGCGACATACCCCGCGACAGGCGCAGCGCGTCGGTCAGCCCTTCGGCCGCATCCGCATAGGTCCAGACACGGCACCCGCCCATCCCCGGCCCCAGAGCGGTGGAATGCACGGCAATGACCGCACGCAGCCCGGTGCCGGGATCCTGCAACCAGGTCACGCTTTCATGGCCGTCGAAATCGGGATGGGTAAACACGTGCCTGCTCCTTATGCCGCTGCCTGCCGCGGTTCTTCATTTCTTTTCGTACCCCCGCAAAGGGAGTATGACAAATATCCAGCCCCATAGCGGAGGAGCCAATGGGTATCGAGCTTTCCACCGAGGATTTTCCCGACGGCGCCGAAGGCGCGCTGCGGCGCATCTGTGTCATCGGCGCCGGCGCCTGGGGGACGGCGCTGGCTTCCGTGGCCCGGCATGCCGGGCGTGAGGTGACGCTGTGGGGCCGCAATCCGCAGGTGATCGACGAAATCAATACCCGCCACAGCAACGAAGCGTTCCTGCCGGGCGCGCCGCTGCCCAAAGGCATCCTGGCCACCACCGATCTGTCACGGGCCTGCGGCGGGGCCGATGCGGTGCTGATCGTCACGCCCTCGCGCAGCCTGCGCGACATCTGCCGCCAGATCCGCCCCTATCTGACCGCCGGCATCCCGGTCGCGCTGTGCTGCAAGGGGATCGAGGTTGGCAGCGGCCTGCCGCTGAGCGAGGTTGCCGCGGCCGAACTGCCTGACCACCCAATCGGCGCCCTGTCCGGCCCCACCTTCGCCCGCGAAACGGTTCTGGGGCATCCCACCGCCGCCACCGTGGCCTTCCCCTTCAGTTTCGAAGACCGCCGCCACCCTGCGGGCAGCCCGGCGGCGCGGCTGGCCCTTGCGCTGAGCTGCAAAAGCTTCCGGCCCTATATCTCGGACGACCTGATCGGCGTGGAAATCGGCGGTGCGGTCAAGAATGTCATCGCCATTGCCTGCGGGATGATGGCCGGGGCGGGCTTTGCTGAAAACACCCGCGCCGCGCTGATCACGCGCGGCATGGCTGAGATCAAGCGGCTGGCCGAAACGCTGGGCGGGCAGCGGGAGACGGTCTCGGGCCTTTCCGGGGCGGGCGATCTGATGCTGACCTGTTCATCGCCCAAATCGCGCAACATGTCGCTGGGGATGCAACTGGGACAGGGCATCCCGCGCGACCGGTGTTTCGATGGCCGTCAGGTCGTGGTCGAAGGCGAAGTGAACGCGGTGTCGGTGATGGATCTGGCGCGTCAGGTGGGGGTGGAGTTGCCGATCTGTGCCGCGGTGCACGCGGTGCTGCACGAAGGCGCCCCCCTGGGCGCGACCTTTGCCCAGCTTCTGGCGCGCCCCCTGCAGGGGGAAGGCGCGTCCCTGTCCATCCGCCTGCGCAACCCAGAAGGCGGCGGTGCCATCGCCGGACAGGCGCGCCGGAGGACCTGATCGTCAGCCCATGGCGGAAATCGCGTCGGTTTCCGCCGAAAGCGCCAAGGCCGCCGCGCCGCGCGCCCAGACCAGATCGCCCCAGGTGTTGACTGCAATGCGGGTCCGGTCGCGGCCAATCCAGTCGGAAAACCGGTGCATGTCGGCCAGAACCTCTTCGGCATAGAGGAAATCATAGCGCAGCCGCGCGCCCGACAGGATCAGCAGTTCGGGATCGAACATGCGGATCACATTGGCCAGACCGGTGGACAGATACCGCCCTGCCCTGCCAAAGATCGTCCGCGCGGCTTCGTTGCCCGCCTTGGCCTGATCGAACAGGATCTCAAGCGCTTGTTGCGGCGACCGGGCCACGCGCGGATCCCAGTCCAGCGCCGTGGAGGCTTCGCGCACCAACGCGTAATCGGCGACATAGGCCTCAAGGCAGCCCCGTTGCCCGCAGCGGCACAGCGCGCCATCAAGCTGCACCGTGGTATGGCCGATTTCCAACCCGATGCCGCGCGCGCCACGATAGATCCGGTTGTCCAGGATCAACCCCATGCCAACGCCGTTCTCAATGGTGACCACCGCGAAATTGGCCAGCTCGCGCCCCATCCCGAACCACAATTCGGCCATTGCCAGCAAGTTCACGTCATTGTCCAGATGCACCGGACAAGGGAAGGTGGCCAGCATCGCCGCGCCCAGGGCCACGCGTTTTTCGCGAAGAATGGGCGACCAGTGCACGAACCCCGTTTCATGATCTATGAAGCCGGGCAGCCCCACGCCAATGCCGCAGATCTCTGCCCGGTCCAGCCCGGCCGGGGCCAGCACCTTGTCCAGAAGCTGGTTCATTTCCGACATGAGTTCATCGACATCCTTGCCCCCGAACCGGAAGGACAGCGCCGCTTCGGCAATCACCTGACCGGTGAAATCGGTGACAACAGCATGATAGATCCCGTCGCGCAGGGTCATGCCGACCACGTGACGCGCGTCGGCACAGAGCGACAGTTCCACCGGCGGGCGCCCGCGGGCCGTGTCGCGCAGCGGCTTGGGATTCTCGCGCACCAGACCCGCATCCATCAGCCCCGCAACGATGGCAGTGACCGACCCCGGGCTGACGCCCAGATCCTTGGCCACATCGGAACGCGAGATCCGCCCCGCGGCACGAATGCGTTCCAGGACCTGCTGGCTCAGCGGCTTGGCGGCCCGGTTCGCATTCACAAGAAGCGGACCGGAACCGCTGGTAAAATCTGTTTTGGTGTCCATCGTCCGCACCCCCAGCTTAGTTCAGAACCTGAACAATTGATTTTGTTATATTGCCGGCCAATTCGACGACAGGCCCCATCTCGGCTGAGGCTGGTCATTTCTGCACAAAAAGGAGTCTAAATGAAAAACTTTTATTTTGACAACTAAAATAATATGCCGCATCCTTCAGAAATCCGGAAACACCGGACGCCCAGATTCGGGCAATACAGGGAGGACTTCATGCGTAAAGCATTAATTGCGGCCACCGCCATTGCGGCGGGGCTCGCCTCAACTGCCATGGCCGCAGACCTGACCGTCGGCGTAAGCTGGTCAAATTTCCAGGAAGAACGGTGGAAAACCGACGAAGCGGCGATCAAGGGCGCCCTGGAGGCTGCCGGTGCCGCTTACGTAAGCGCAGATGCACAATCTTCATCGGCAAAACAGTTGTCGGATGTGGAAAGTCTGATCGCGCAGGGCGTAGATGCACTGATCATTCTGGCGCAGGACTCACAGGCGATCGGCCCGGCCGTTCAGGCCGCGACCGACGAAGGCATTGCGGTTGTGGGCTATGACCGCCTGATCGACGATCCCCGCGCCTTCTATCTGACCTTCGACAACGTCGAAGTAGGCCGGATGCAGGCCCGCGCCGTTCTGGCGAAGCAGCCGAAGGGCAATTACGTCATGATCAAGGGCTCGCCGACCGATCCCAATGCCGACTTCCTGCGCGGCGGCCAGCAAGAAGTTCTGCAAGGCGCAATCGACGCGGGTGACATCACCATCGTCGCCGAGGCCTATACCGACGGCTGGCTGCCCGCCAACGCCCAGCGGAACATGGAACAGATCCTGACCGCCAACGACAACAAGGTCGATGCGGTTGTCGCGTCCAATGACGGGACCGCCGGCGGCGCCGTGGCTGCCCTGACCGCACAGGGCATGCAGGGCATCCCGGTGTCGGGCCAGGATGGCGACCACGCAGCGCTGAACCGCGTCGCGCTCGGGACCCAGACGGTCAGCGTCTGGAAAGACGCCCGCGATCTGGGCCGCACGGCCGGTGAAATCGCCGTGGCACTGGCCAACGGCACCGCGCCCGCCGACATCCCCGGCGCGCAAAGCTGGACCTCGCCCGGCGGCAAGCAACTGACCGCCGTGTTCCTGGCCCCGCTGCCGGTCACCGCGGACAATCTGTCGGCCGTGGTCGATGCAGGCTGGATCGAAAAGGACAAGCTGTGCCAGGGCGTGACCAACGGCCCGGCGCCATGCAACTGATCTGACAAACCGCTCCCGTGCCACCGCCTTCGGGCCCGGCGCGGGAGCTTCGCCGGCACCCCTCGCTGCCGCGTCCCCTTCCGAATTCGGAGCCCTGCCCCATGTCTGACACCACCACACCCGCGCCAGCGGCCAAGCGGACTCTGGTTCGCGCGCTGGAGATCGACACCCGCCTGCTGGGAATGATCGGCGCCTTCATCGTCGTCTGTCTTGTCTTCAATGTCCTGACAGACGGACGCTTCCTGACCCCGCGCAACATCTTCAACCTGACGATCCAGACCGTTTCCGTTGCCATCATGGCCACCGGGATGGTCTTCGTGATCGTGACCCGTCATATCGACCTGAGCGTCGGGTCGGTGCTGGCCACCTGTTCGGCCGTGATGGCCGTGACACAAACCGCGCTTTTGCCCAACGCGCTTGGGCTGGAACTGGGTAACCCACTGATTCCGTGGATTGCCATCGCCGTAGGCATCGCCACCGGAGCACTGATCGGCGCCTTCCATGGCTGGCTGATCGGGTATCTGACCATCCCCGCCTTCATCGTCACGCTGGGCGGGCTTCTGGTCTGGCGCAACGTCGCCTGGTACATCACCAGCGGCCAGACAATCGGCCCGCTGGACCCCACCTTCATGACGCTGGGCGGCATCAACGGCACGCTGGGCACCACCGGATCCTGGATCGTCGGCGTGCTCGCCGCCGGGGCCGCAATCGCGGCGCAGTGGATGGGCCGGCAGGGAAAGATCAACCACGATCATCCCGTGAAGCCCGTCTGGGCGGAACTGGTGAACTCGGGCCTGATCCTTGCAGCGATCTTCGGCTTCATCGCCATTCTGAACGCCTATGAAATCCCCCGCCCGCGCCTGGTCCGCATGTTTGCCGCCCGCGGCGAGGTCATGCCCGACGGCTTCACCGCCGGCTACGGCCTGCCCATCTCGGTGCTGCTGCTGATCGCCATCGCGGTGGTGATGACCGTGATCGCCAAACGCACCCGGCTGGGCCGCTATATCTTCGCCACTGGCGGCAATCCCGACGCCGCAGAGCTTTCGGGCATCAACACCCGCCTGCTGACGGTCAAGATCTTCACCATGCTCGGCGTGCTCTGCGCCATTTCAGCGGTGGTCGCCTCGGCCCGTCTGGCCAACCATTCCAACGATATCGGCACGCTGGACGAATTGCGCGTCATCGCCGCGGCGGTGATCGGCGGCACGGCCCTGTCGGGCGGGCTTGGCACCATCCACGGCGCCATCCTCGGCGCGCTGATCATGCAGTCGCTGCAATCGGGCATGGCTATGGTCGGCGTCGACGCCCCGTTCCAGAACATCGTCGTGGGCCTGGTGCTCGTCGTCGCGGTCCTGGTTGACATCATCTATCGCAAACGCACCGGAGGTAAGTGAGATGACTCCCCTTGTCGAAATGAAAGACATCTGCATCTCGTTCGGCGGTGTGCGCGCGGTGGATCACGTGTCCATCGACCTCTATCCCGGCGAAGTGGTCGGCCTGCTGGGCCATAACGGTGCGGGCAAGTCGACCCTGATCAAGATCCTTTCCGGCGCCTACAAGCTGGATTCCGGTGACATCCTGATCAACGGCGAAAAGGCGCATATCGAAAGCCCGCGCGACGCCCGGCGATACAACATCGAAACGATCTACCAGACGCTTGCGCTGGCCGACAACCTGGACGCTGCCGCGAACCTGTTTCTGGGGCGCGAGATCGTCACCTCCACCGGCATGCTGAACGACGCCAAGATGCTGGCCGAAACGCGCAAGATCCTGGCCCGGCTCAACCCGAACTTCAAGAAGTTCAACGAACCGGTCTCGGCGCTTTCGGGCGGTCAGCGGCAATCGGTGGCCATCGCGCGCGCGGTCTATTTCA
>JAGQRU010000170.1:0-7496 GCA_020425105.1 Paracoccaceae bacterium | reverse complement strand
TCATGGACGAACCGACCGCCGCGCTCGGGGTGCATGAGACGCAAATGGTCGCGGAATTAATACAGGAGCTGAAAAAACAAGGCCTGGGGATCTTCCTGATCTCGCACGACACGCACGAGATGATGGAGCTTTGCGACCGGGTCTCGGTCATGAAGAACGGCCAGCTTGTCGGCACCGAGCGGGTCGAGGACGTCACCGAAGACGACATCCTGGGCATGATCATCCTCGGCAAGAAGCCGCAAAAGGCCGCCTGAGATGTATCTCGGCCTCGATCTCGGGACATCCGGCATCAAGGCGCTGGTGATCGACGACAACCAAAACGTCGTCGATGAAGCCAGCGCCGCGCTGGAGGTCCTGCGGCCGGCCTCCGGCTGGTCCGAACAGCGCCCGGCGGACTGGATCACCGCCACGTCGAACATCCTGGACGACCTGCACGGGCGCGGCGCGCTGGCGGGTTTGCGCGGCATCGGGCTCAGCGGCCAGATGCATGGCGCAACCCTGCTGGATGCCCATGACAACGTGCTGCGCAACTGCATCCTGTGGAACGACACCCGCGCCCATGAAGAAGCCGCCGCGCTGGATGCCGATCCGCGATTCCGGGCGCAGTCGGGCAACATCGTCTTTCCGGGCTTCACCGCGCCCAAGATCCTCTGGGTTGCCCGGAACGAACCCGAAATCCGGGCCAAGCTGGCCAAGGTGCTGCTGCCGAAGGACTACCTGCGGTTGTGGCTGACCGGCGACCATGTGTCGGACATGTCCGATGCCGCCGGCACAAGCTGGCTCGATCCCGGCAGGCGGGACTGGTCCGACGATCTGCTTGCGGCCTGCGGGCTCGACCGCAGCCACATGCCCGCGCTGGCCGAAGGCTCCGCCCCCACCGGCACGCTGCGCCCCGAAATCGCCTCCCGCTGGGGGCTGTCGGACAGCGTCGTGGTCGCGGGCGGCGGCGGCGACAACGCGGCCTCTGCCGTAGGGGTCGGCGCCGTGGCGCCTGGGCAGGCATTTGTCTCGCTCGGCACGTCCGGGGTGCTTTTTGCCGCGTCGGACCGCTACAGCCCCGACCCGGCCAGTTCCGTGCACACCTTCTGTCACGCCCTGCCCGGGCTCTGGCACCAGATGGGGGTGATCCTGTCGGCCACCGACAGCCTGAACTGGTATGCCCGGCTGACCGGCACCGATGCCGCCATCCTGACAGGCGAGCTTGGCGCGCTTCAGGCCCCCGGCCGCGCGCTTTTCCTGCCCTATCTGGGCGGCGAACGGACCCCGCATAACGACGCCCGTGTGCGCGGCGCACTGATCGGCTTGGCGCATGACACCGACCGGGTCGCTGGCACCCGCGCGGTACTGGAGGGGGTCGCCTTCGCCATCCGCGACTGCTTCGACGCGCTTACCGCCACCGGCACCCGCATCGACAGCCTTGTCGCCGTCGGCGGCGGCAGCCGGTCGCGTTATTGGCTGGAACTGATCGCCACCACGCTTGGCGTGCCGGTCTCGGTCCCCGAAGCCGGCGATCTTGGCGCGGCGTTCGGCGCCGCGCGTCTTGGCATGATGGCCGCAACGGGCGCCGGAGGCGAGATCGCCACCCCACCCCGTTTCGCCGACACAATCTTTCCCGCCCCGGATCTGAGCGGCGCCTTTGCAGAGGCGCATCGCCGGTACCGGGCCACCTATTCCGCCCTCAAGGAGCTCTCATGACCGACTACTTCACCGGCATCGCGCCGTTGGCCTTCGAAGGCCCCGACAGCGACAACCCGCTGGCCTATCGTCACTACAACCCCGGCGAGATGCTGGGCGGCAAGACGATGGAAGAACATCTGCGCTTCGCCGTCGCCTGGTGGCACAGCTTCGCCTGGCCCGGCGGCGACCCGTTCGGCGGTCAGACCTTCGACCGCCCGTGGTTCGGCGACACGATGGATCTGGCCAAGATGAAGGCCGATGCCGCCTTCGATCTGTTCTCCATCCTCGGCCAGCCCTTCTTCTGCTTCCACGATGCCGATATCCGGCCCGAAGGCGCCGATTTTGCGGAAAACACCCGCAATCTGGACGAGATCGTCGATTATATCGGCCAGAAAATGGACGCGGGCGGCCCGCGCCTGCTGTGGGGCACGGCGAACCTCTTTTCCCACCGCCGTTACATGGCGGGCGCGGCCACCAATCCCGACCCGGATGTCTTCGCCTTCGCCGCCGCCACGGTGAAAACCTGCATGGACGCCACCCACCGCCTGTCGGGGGAAAACTATGTCCTGTGGGGCGGGCGTGAGGGCTACGAGACCCTGCTCAACACCGATCTGAAACGCGAACGCCAGCAGGCCGGGCGGTTCCTGTCCATGGTCGTGGACTACAAGCACAAGATCGGTTTCCCGGGCGCGCTGCTGATCGAACCCAAACCGCAGGAGCCGACCAAGCACCAATACGATTACGACGTCGCCACGGTCTATGGCTTCCTGAAGGAATTCGGGCTGGAGAACGAGGTCCAGATGAATCTCGAACAGGGCCACGCCATTCTGGCCGGGCACAGTTTCGAACATGAACTGGCGATGGCGGCGGCGCTTGGGATCTTCGGGTCCATCGACATGAACCGCAACGATTACCAGTCTGGCTGGGACACTGACCAGTTCCCCAACAACGTGCCCGAAACGGCACTGGCCTATTACGAGATCCTGAAAGCGGGCGGCTTCACCACCGGCGGCACCAATTTCGATTCCAAGCTGCGGCGGCAATCGCTGGATCCCGAAGATCTGGTCGCCGCCCATGCAGGCGCCATGGACGTTTGCGCGGCGGGGCTGAAAGCGGCTTATCGGATGCTTGAGGACGGCAAGCTCGAAGAGGCCCGCGACACCCGTTACGCCGGCTGGAACAGCGCCCCGGCACAGGCCATGCTGCAATCGGATCTGGCCAGCATCGCGGCGCGGGTCAGCGCCGAAGCGATAAATCCTGCCCCCCGGTCGGGAAGGCAGGAACTACTCGAAAACCTGGTCAATCGTTACACGACCTGACGAGCGGCGCCGGGGAACTGCAAACACCGGACTGGTGAAGCGGCACCGCCGTCAGTACCTCTTACTGGGCGGTGATCACCGTCATCACCAGCGCCCCGTCGATCCTGACGGGGCCGTCTTCCTTGGCGCCCAGCGTGTATTCGAAAATACCTGTGGTCATGCCGCCGTCTTCGCCATGCACCATCAGCATCAGCTTTTCACCCGGCTTGACCTCTTCGGTCAGGATCGCGGCCACGTCCGCATTGTCGCCCGCCCGCAGCGGCGCATGACCCACAACCGGTCCGGGCTTCATCGTATCGTCAGTGCGGTGCACCACCATCCAGCCGTTTTGACCGGCGGTCACATCGGTCGCGCTGACCACTCCGTTGGCCACGGACTGATCCGCCGCCGTGATGGCGGGCGTCATGGCATGACCGGCGGCAAAAGCCGCACCGGCGGCCGACAGGGACATCAGGGCGGCGGGAAGAATGAAACGCATGGGATCCTCCTTTGGGGGCGTAATCACAGCGCCGATCCAGTTGATCGACACAAAGGGTACGGCGGCTCCGGCGGGACGGTTTGATTTTCGCAGATGACGTTTTCGTGAGGAGAGAACCACCCCAGATACCAGCGCCGAAAGCACCTTAAAATTTCTCCTTGCGCGAACAAATTTTATGTTTATCGATAATTTTACGTCGATTATCGCAATTGGAACACTGTCATGTCTTTTCGTTTCCTTTCCGGCGCCCTTGCCGGAATCCTTTCGCTAAACCTCGCCGGGCACGCCGTCGCCGAAACGCCTGATCGCCCGTGGTATGTCGGGCTCGACCTCTCTGTCGGACAGTTCGATGATACCGATATTTCGGGCGCAGCAAGCGGTGAGATCCGCTATTCCGGCGGCGTGGCCCTGTCGGGGATCAAGCTTGGCTACCGCCCTCGCGCGTTGGCGCTGCCGAACGCGGCGGTCCGGTTCGAACTGGAACTGGGCGGTCATGTAAACGCCATCGACAGCCAGACGGGCACGACGACGGGCCGCAACAACAACGTGTTGGGCGTCGGCGCGTTGATGGTGAATGCCTATTACGATTATGCCCCCGACGCCCGGTTCTCACCCTATCTTGGCGTGGGCTTCGGCGTCGCCGGCGCCGAGTTCGACAAGCATCCGGGCTATGGGATCAGCGGCAAGTCGTCGGAAGACGAAGCCGCCGCCCGCCAGATCATGGCCGGTGTGACCTATACCCACCCCACATGGGAATGCACCCAGATTTCGCTCGGCTACCGTTACTTCAACACCGATGCCATGGACTTCACCACAAGCGGCAACGCAAAAGTCCGGCTTGATGGCATCACCAGCCACGAAGCGGTTCTGGGCATCGCCTATCGCTTCTGACCGGCCCTTGCCAAAGCGCGGATCATGGCGAAAGATGCCGGGATCCGCGACGCCGGGGAGCCGTCATGCCCGTACCTTTCGACCGAGCCCTCACCGGGTGGAGCCGCCTCCTGTGGGGCCTCGCGCTTCTGACCCTGGCGCTGAATGTGGCCCAGCTTTCCCTGCTCTGGTTCGAACCCGTATTGCCGATCACCCTCACCAGCGGTGACGAGGTCTGGTCCACCGATTTCCACGACCAGCCGAGGCACGTGCAGATCGCGCTGATTGCGCTGGTCACAGGATCGGAACTGCCTTGGATCTTTGCGGTGGTACAGATCGCGCTGCTGGGCCGCGATTACATGCGCGGCACGGTCTTCACAGAAAACAACACGCGGCGCTTCCAGAAGATCGGCCTCGCGCTGATCGCGTTGGGTGTGTTCGGCTCGCTGCTGCATCCGGCGATCGCGGCGCTGCTCTTTGCCTTTGGCGGGGCGCCGTGGATGGCGGATATGGCGCCGCTCTTTACGCTGGAAATCGACTATCTGATGGCGGGCCTGCTGTTCTTCGTGATCGGGAAGATCATGCAGCGTGGGCTGGAGCTGCAAACCAGCGACCAGTTCACGATCTGAGCGGAGATCGTTCAGGGCATGGGCATTGTCGTCAATCTGGATGTGATGCTGGCGCGCCGCAAGATGCGCCTGAATGAGCTTTCCGAACGCGTAGGCATCAGCCTGCCCAACCTGTCGATCCTGAAGACCGGCAAGGCGCGCGCGATCCGCTTCTCGACGCTCGAAGCGATCTGCCGCGAACTGGACTGTCAGCCCGGCGACATTCTGGAATTTGTTGACGATCACGGCGCCGGATAACAACGCGCCGCCGCGCACCTGCCCGCCCGCAGCCGGTCTACAGGCGTGGCACCTTTGGCATGGGCCCTTCTTCGCCAATATATCGGCGCACGAACGGGAACCGGCGCGGGCGGGTCGCACGCGCCGGTCACAACGTCGGACCCAGAGCCATCTTTACGAACAGCCCTTGCCGGGGGGGCGACCCCTTCGGCTTATCCGTCGCGCCTCAGGCGCGTTCGGCGTATTCCATCGTCTCGGTGTTGACGATGATGTCTTCGTCCTGCCCCACGAAGGGCGGCACCATGACCTTCACGCCATTGTCCAGAATCGCCGGTTTGAAGCTGTTGGCGGCGGTCTGGCCTTTCACCAC
The DNA here is from genome assembly GCA_020425105.1 of Paracoccaceae bacterium. Lineage (GTDB taxonomy): Bacteria > Pseudomonadota > Alphaproteobacteria > Rhodobacterales > Rhodobacteraceae > Meridianimarinicoccus. The sequence goes on along the minus strand of JAGQRU010000170.1, from coordinate 1,937 downwards.
CGGCTCGGTTTCCACCACCTTGCAGGTCACTTTCTGCGGCAGCGTGGCGTTCAGAGCTTCGCTGTCATAGAATTCCACCAGGATGGTCATGCCGTCTTGCAGGAACGGGCGGCGGTCGCCCAGAAGCTCTGCCGGCAGTTCGATCTGCTCATAGGTTTCCGCGTCCATGAACACCAGCATCCCGTCCGTTTCATACAGAAACTGCTGATCTTTTTGTTCCAGACGCACCCGTTCGACCTTGTCAGCCGACCGAAAGCGTTCGTTCAGTTTGGACCCGTTGCGCAGGTTGCGCATCTCGACCTGGGCAAAAGCGCCGCCCTTGCCCGGCTTGACGTGATCCACCTTGACGGCCGCCCACAGACCGCCATTGTGTTCCAGCACGTTTCCCGGCCGAATTTCGTTTCCGTTGATTTTAGGCATGCCTGCCCTCGCGCGTGAGGTTGAAACAATATTGTCCCGTCCCTATATCCGCCGCTCCTGAACGTATCAAGCCGGGGGAGTGGGCGGGATTTTGCCCGTTAACTATGCGCAAGACGCATAGGTGGTATGATAAATTGACAATACAGAATCGTCAAATAAGCGTCATATTGCCCGCCACCCCAGAAACGCAAGAGCAAGAATAAAGGATCCCGCATGGGCGAGTTTGTTGACGGCACGGCTTATAATCACGAACAAGGCAACCGTGCCCGTAAATTGTTCGCAGCTGTCGTGCTAGCCGCACTTGATGACGCGATCGCAGATGACAAGAAATATGGCAATGGCCCCGAACAGATCGCCCGCTGGGCGCGGTCGCGGGATGGCCGTGAGGTTCTGAGCTGTGCCGGCATCGACCCCAATGAACGCGTGGTCGCCGGGCTGATGGACTTTGTCGGCAAAGGTGTGCGCACGTCGGTGGCCCTGTCGCGCGAGGAAAGCGAACGCCGCAACCAGCAGGCCGAAGCCGCCTGACATCTGCACGCCCCGGCAGAAACGCGGCGCGCCCCCAGGGGCGCGTTTTTCTGTCAGGCCGCTGGCCAGAGGACCCGCAATGACCCGCGCCATCATGATCCAGGGGACCGGGTCCAATGTGGGCAAAAGCCTGCTGGTCGCGGGACTCGCGCGGGCCTGTGTCCGGCGCGGGCTCAGCGTGCGCCCGTTCAAGCCGCAGAACATGTCCAACAATGCCGCTGTGACAACGGATGGGGGCGAGATCGGCCGCGCTCAGGCCCTGCAGGCGCGCGCGGCAGAGGTCGCACCGCTGGTCGATATGAACCCGGTGCTGCTGAAGCCGGAACACGACCGCGGCGCCCAGGTGGTGGTTCAGGGCCGCGCGATCGGCACCGTGCGGGCCCGCGATTACGCGGCGATGAAGCCCAAGCTGCTGCAAGCGACCCTGGACAGCTTCCGACGGCTCGCGGCGCAGGCCGATCTGGTGATTGTCGAAGGGGCTGGCAGCCCGGCGGAAATCAACCTGCGCGCCGGCGACATCGCCAATATGGGCTTTGCCGAAGCGGCAGGCGTGCCGGTCGTTCTGGTGGGCGATATCGACCGCGGCGGTGTGATCGCCCAGCTTGTCGGAACCCATACCATCCTTCCCGCCGACGATCTGGCCCGTATTCGCGCCTTCGCGGTCAACAAGTTTCGGGGCGATCCGCAGCTTTTCGACGACGGCCTGGCGGCGATTGTCGACCGGACCGGATGGCCGTCGCTGGGGGTCATTCCGTGGTTCGACGGCGCATGGCGGCTGCCTGCCGAAGACATCATGGATCTGCGCAGCCATGCGGGCCAAGGGATCAAGGTCGCGGTGCCGCGCCTGCGCCGCATCGCAAATTTCGACGACCTGGATCCGCTCAGCGCCGATCCCGGCATTGACGTCGTGTTGGTCCAGCCCGGGCAGCCCCTGCCCGGGGATGCGGATCTGGTGCTGATCCCGGGGTCGAAATCCACCATCGCCGATC
>JAGQRU010000169.1 GCA_020425105.1 Paracoccaceae bacterium | reverse complement strand
AATGGGCGCCGCTTTCGATCGCGATGGTCTTGTGAATGATGTCGCCTTCGACCTTGGCGGTCGATGTCAGACGGACCTTCAGGCCGCGCACACGGCCCACCACGTGGCCGTTGACCACAATATCGTCCGCGACGACTTCGCCGCGGATCAGCGCGGTTTCCCCGACGGTCAGAAGATGCGCATGAATGTCGCCTTCGATCTGACCTTCGACCTGCACGTCGCCGGTGGTGCGGATATTCCCGGTAATGGTCAGATCGCTGGACAGGATCGACGCGGCGGGTTTTGCTTTCGGGGCCGGTGCAGCACTGGCGGTGCTGGGAGGAGGGGTCTGCGGCCGGGTGTCTGCCTTGGGTTCCGCCTCGACGGGCTTCTGCCCGGTTTCATTTGCCCTGTTCTTAGAAAACATCACGTCCAGCCTTGATATAAGTCATCGGGTCTACGGGAGTGCCATTCAGGCGCACTTCATAATGCAGATGCGTGCCCGTCGAACGGCCAGAATTTCCCATAGCACCGATCCTTTCCCCGCGCGAGACCCTTTGTCCCTTCTGCACGGTGATTTTGGACAGATGCGCGAAGCGGGTTTCCAACCCGAAGGCGTGCTTGATGATCACCACCCGGCCATAGCCCGACTGCCACCCCGCATGGGTCACCACCCCGTCGGCGGTGGCCTTGATGGTGGTGCCGTAATCGCCCGCCCAGTCCAGCCCCGCATGCAGGCGCGTGCCGCCACGGATCGGATCCCGGCGATAGCCGAAGCCCGACGTGCTGCGCACATGGGCCGACACCGGCAGCGCGAAGGGAACCTTTTCGAACGCGATGCGATACAGGTTCAGTTCGTCCATATCGTCGAGGATCGCATTGGCCCGCAGTGCATCCGGGTCCGAGACCATCCCCTTTGTCGACAGCGAAATTGGCGTCAGCGGTCCGCCCTGGCCGGAATACTGGTCGCGCATCTGGTGCAGGATCTGCGACGGCGGCAGGCCCACGGCGCTGAACATCTTGCCCAAAGGCTCCATCGCCAGCGTGACCGCGTCTTCAAGCTGGGTGAAAATCTTGTCGTTGGCCCGTTCGCGCAGATCCAGGACATTCTGCAATTCGACCATGCGCGCGGTGGCGGCGTCGGCCTGCGCCTTCAGCGCGTTGCGGTCTTCGGCTGTCTGGGCCAGCGCCCGGGCAAGGAAGTCGACCGTGCTTTCGGCCTCTGCCCGGCTGCGGTCCAGTTCGCTCAGCGTGGCATCGCCGCTTTGGGTGGTCAGCAGGGCCAGCCGGTCGCGGGCGGTGTCGCGATCCTGCAGCGCCTCCTGCAGAAGCCGGCGCAGGGCATCGCGTCCGGCTTCCAGTTCGCGCTGCTCGACCGCGCCGGAAAACAGGCGGTCCTGATAGGATGAAATTTCGTCCAGCGCCCGGGTGAAATTCGACTGCGCGTCCAGCGCGGCCATGCGATAGACATCGCGTTCTTCGGCCAGCGCGTTCAGGCGGGTTTCATAAAGCGCCTTTTCCTGCGCCGCGTGTTCCAGCGCACCGCCGCCCTTGACGATGCCGATCACCAGAAATGACGTTGCGGTAACGGACCAGAGCACCAGCGCGGTGCCGCCCAGCAATGCCAGGATGTGATGCCGCGGCCCCAGGCAGACGAAGCGCGTGCCGTTATCCGATTTGACGAAAATCCGCTTTTCCGGAAACAGCCGGCTTAGCAGCGGGGGTCTTTCCTTCGCTGGACTTTCAGCCACGGGCGGTCCTCTTCAGCCGTCTTATTGGGCACCTCTGGGGTGCCGGATCCCGCGCACCGGTTACAGGCATATGGGGTCAAAAACAAGAAAACCCCGCAGGCCCAAACGGGCAGCCGCGGTTTCGGGCCAAAAACGGCGGGATCTTGCCGATGCCTAACCGCCAGCTTCGTCCGCCAGCGGCCAGTAGAAATCCGGGGGCAGGCCCGCTTCGGCCCGTTTTTCTTCGTTGAACGGGGGTTTGAGCGCACCATGAAAATAGCGGCGCACCAGATCGTGGAAGGCGTCCTTGGGGTCGATGTCGGCGCGGCCGCACAGGAAGTGGAACCATTTCGACCCATAGGCGACATGCCCCACTTCCTCGCCATAGATGACCTGCAGGGCCGCGACCGAGGCGTCGTCCTTTGCCTTGCGGAAGATCTCGATCATCGACGGCGTGACGTCCAGACCGCGCGCTTCCAGAACCATCGGCACGACCGCCAGCCGGCCCAGCAGGTCTTCGGCGGTGTCTTCGGCGGCGCGCCACATCCCCGCATGGGCGGGAAGGGCGCCGTAATAGCTGCCCAGGGCTTCAAGACGGTCGCACAAAAGGTTGAAATGCTTTGCCTCTTCATCGGCGGCCTTGATCCAGTCTTCGGCAAAACCGGCGGGCATGGGCGTGTCGGAAAAGCGGGCCAGGATGTCCCAGTGCAGATCGACCGCGTTCAGTTCGATATGCGCGATCGCATGCAGCAGCGCGATGCGCCCTTTGGGTGTTCCGGGCCGGCGGCGGGGGACGTCGCGCGGCGACAAAAGCTCGGGTTGCGCAGGGCGGGACGGGCGCAGCGGCGGCGTCGCGCGGCCCATGGGCATGGGCGTCCCGGCGGCCTTCGCCGCCCGCCATGCGGCGGCGAACTGGCGGGTCATGGCCGCCTTGCGCCGCCCGTCCGAGGTGGTCAGCACGGCCACGGCGCAGGCCGCCACCGTATCGGGGATATCGCAGGTCACTGTCACGCGGCGGTCAAAGAGCCTTGACCGCGTCAAGCACGGCATCCACATGCCCCGGCACTTTCACCTTGCGCCAGACTTGCTGCACGGTCCTGCTGCCGTCGATAAGAAACGTCGCCCGGTCGATCCCCATATAGGTCCGGCCATACATGGATTTCTCGATCCAGACCCCATAGCGTTCGCAGACATCGCTGTCGGCATCCGACAGCAGCGCGACCCCCAGATCATGCTTGGCGCGAAATTTGGCGTGCTTCGCGACGGTGTCTTTCGATACCCCAAGAACCACGGCGCCCGCGGCATCGAATTCGGCAACCATTTCCGTGAAACCGATAGCCTCTTTGGTGCAGCCTGACGTATCGTCGCGCGGATAGAAATACAGCACGACGGTTTTGGGTTGCAGCGCCGACAGGGTGACATCCGCGCCGCCGTCCTGAGGCAGGGTGAAATCCGGTGCGATCTGGCCGGTCTCGATCATGGGGGCTCCTTCCCGGTGTTGTCTGGCGGAACGTGTCCCGCACCTGTGCGGCAAAGTCCAGCCCGTGGGGCGTTGGAGGCGGATCGGTGAAAGAGTAGGGTCCGCGCATGGTGGTGACAGCGCGTCTTGTGGTGGGAAGCCTGCGGTGGGGGCTGCGGTGGGCCTGGCGTCTGGCGCTGGCCTTGGTGCTTGTGCTGGGCGCCCTGCTTTGGGTGCTGCGCAACGGTCCCGTGACTGCGCCGCACTGGGTCACGGCGGAACTGGTCCGGCGGATCGACACGGTGGTCGCGCCCCTTGATCTGCAGGCAGAGGTCGACCGGGTCGCGTTCGATCTGCGCTCGGGGGGCGTGCCGGCTCTGGTGGCCAGCGGTGTGCGGCTGCATGGCCCCGCGGGCGCGGACCATGTGGCGCTGGACCGGCTGGAAGCGGTTCTGGCGCGTGAGCCGCTTCTGTCCGGCCGGGTGCGTCTGGCCGCGATCCGCGCCAGCGGGCTGGGCGTTGCCCTGCGCCGCGACGACACCGGAGCGCTGGATCTTGATCTGGGGCAGAAGCGGCTGGTGACGGGCGCGGCGGGAGGCACAGAGATCCTGACGGCCCTGCGCGGCTTTCTGGACCAGCCGTTCTTGAGCGAGCTTCGGCTGCTGGGCGTTACCGATGTGGCCTTCACCCTGACCGATGCGGCGCGCGCGCGGGCGCTGACCAGCCGCGGCGGCGTGCTGCGGGTGACGCGCGACGGGCCGGGGCTGGATCTGTCGTTGGACCTCGGTCAGATCGGGGCGGCCGAAACCGGACGGGCGCTGCTGCAGATGTCGAGCCCTGGCGCGGCGCGGGAACTGTCCCTGCGGCTGGCCTTGCGCGGTCTGGTGCCGGCGGAGTTGTCGGGGCTCGCCGGGCGGTCGCCGCTGTCGGAACTGCTGGCGCGGTTCGATGCGCCGGTGTCGCTGGCGATGAGCGGCGCGATGCTTCCCGGCGGCAACTTGCAAGACGTGACCGGAGAGCTTTCGGTCGGGGCCGGCGCGGTGACGCTGCCCGGACGCGCGGTGCCGATGCCGCTGGAATCGCTGCACGCGCAACTGGGGCTGAACGCGGCCGCCGATCATCTGCGGATCGAAGGTCTGGACCTGTCCACGCCGGTCCTGTCGCTGAAGGGGCGCGCCGATTTGCGACGGGCGTTGGAGGATCCCGGTGCTGCGCAGTTCACGGCGCAGCTTGCGTTGTCGGACCTGCGTGTCCAGCTTCCGGGGATGTTCGACGCGCCGCAGGCGTTCGACGGGCTGTGGGCCAGTCTTGCCTACGGGCGGACCGACGACACGGTGCGCATCGCCGATCTGTCGCTGCGGCAGGGGGATCTGCTGCTGCATGCATCGGGGCGCGCGGCGGGTCTGGCCGGGCCGCAGCCGGTGCTGGCGCTGGATTTCAGCGCGCCGCAGGCGGGGCGGGATCAGATCCTGTCGTTGTGGCCGCTGGACCGGGCCAAGGGCGCCCGCCGCTGGATCGACGAAAGCCTGCACGATGCGACGTTTGAAGGCATCGCCGGCGCCTTGCGGATGGATGGCCGCGGCCCGGTGGATCTGGGGCTGAGTTTCGGGTTCCACGGCGCCGCGCTCACACCGGCCAGAGGATTGCCGGATGTCACGGACGGGCATGGCGTCGGACAGATCCTTGACGGCGAACTGACCTTTGCGATCGAGGCGGCAAAGATGCAGGCCCCGACCGGCGAAGCGATCGCGTTGTCGGACGGGCTGGTGCGGATCGCGCCGCTCTTTTCCCGTGGCAGCAACGCGTTGCAGGCGCGCTTCAGCGCCAGCGCCGATGTGTCCGCCGCGCTGGCGATCCTGGCGCTGCCGGTCTTCGACAAGAGCGCCGCGACCGAAACCCCAAGCCGTCCGCTTCTGCAATCGGGGCAGGCCGATGGGGCGGTGTCGGTGGATCTGCGGCTGGATCTGCCGCTGCGCAAGGGGACGAAGATGTCGTCGGTGAATTTCGGCGTCTCGGGGCAGGTCGAGGGGTTCTCGACCCGGCATCTGGTGCCGGACCGGCGGTTGAGCGCCGCGCGGCTGATCCTGTCGGCATCGCCGCGCGCGCTGCAGATCTCGGGGCCGGTGCAGCTTGACGGGCATCCGTTTCTGGCCAGCTATCAGCGGCCCCTGGGGCCTGCGACGGCGGCGGGGGTGGTTCCAAGGGTCACCGCCAGCGGGGCCCTGACGCCGGAGCTGGCGCAGGATTTCGGGCTGACCCTGCCGCCCGGCGCCGCGACCGGGGCAGGCCGGCTGGAGCTGCACGTGGATCTGCCAAAGGGGGCCGCGCCGCAACTGGCGCTGGATGGGGATCTGACCGGGCTGCGCCTGCGGCTGGCCGATCTTGGGCTGCACAAGAACGCCGCTCAGGCCGGTCAGTTGCATGTGGCGGGCCGGCTGGGAGAAGGCGGCGCGCTGGACGTCATCCGGCTGACCTTTTCGGGGCTGACACTGGATGCCAGCGCGCCGTTGCGTGACGGCGGCGGATTGGGCCCGCTGACGCTGCGCCAGCTTGTCATCGGCGATTGGCTGGATGCGAAGGGATCGCTGACCCAGGGCGCACCCGGTCAGGGTCTGCGCGTCGCCCTGACCGGCGGGCAGGTCGATCTGCGCCGCAAGCCGGGCGGAGGCGGGGGCGGCGGTGGCAAGGTCGCGGGGATCGACCTGGCGCTGGACACGGTTCGGATCAACGACACGCTTGCGCTGCGCGATGTGCGCGGGGCCTTGACCGGGCAGGGCAACGGATCGCTGACCGCGCGGTTGAACGGCGCCGTGCCGGTGACCCTGCGGCTGGCACCAGCCGCCTCGGGCAACGCCATCGACGTGACCGCCGCAGATGCGGGCGCGGTGCTGGCCGCCGCCAATCTGGCGCAGGGCATTCGCGGCGGCGCGTTCAACCTTCGTCTGGTGCCCACCGGCGCGGCGCAGACCTATCGCGGCCGGATGCGGATCACCGACACGGCGCTGAAAGAGGCCGGGGCCGCGGCGCGCATCGTGTCGGCCCTGTCCGTGGTCGGCGCGTTCGAGCAAATGGCGGGCAGCGGTATCACCTTCTCTGATGTGCGCGCCGATTTCACCTTGTCCCCCAACGCGGTGCGCCTGCACAGCGGCAGCGCGGTCGGCCCGTCGCTGGGCTTGTCCTTCGACGGCCTCGTGGATCTGGCCTCCAAACGTCTGGATCTGCAGGGGGTGGTGTCGCCGGTGTATTTCCTGAACCGCGCGGGCGCGTTCATGACCCGGCGTGGCGAGGGGCTTTTGGGTCTCAGTTACACGGTCAAGGGCAGCTTCGATGCGCCAAAGGTTGCGGCCAATCCCTTGTCGGTGCTAGCGCCCGGCTTTCTGAGAGAGATTTTCCGCCGCCGCCCCGAATCGACCGGCACGGAGGGTCAGGAGTAAGCTGCCGTGCATCTGGACGATTTCGATTTTGATCTGCCCGACGCGCAGATCGCCACCCGCCCGGTGCGCCCGCGCAGCGCGGCGCGTCTGCTGGTGGCGGGGCCGGACCGGCTGACCGATGCGATTGTGCGCGATCTGCCGGACTTTCTGCGCCCGGGCGACCGGCTGGTGCTGAACGACACCAAGGTGCTGCCGGCGCGGCTCTTTGGACTGCGCCACCGGGCCACGCCCAGCGGCAGTGGGACTGCAAGGATCGAAGTCACGCTGCTGGAGCCGCAGCCGGGGGGGCAGTGGACCGCGCTGGTCAAGCCGCTGCGCAAGCTGGTCGGCGGGGAAGAGATCGTTTTCGCCGACGGGTTTTCCGCCCGTTTCGACGCCCGCTGCGACGATGGAACGGCGCTGCTAACACTGAACCTGTCAGGAGATGCGCTGCAGGTGGCGCTGGACGCCACCGGCGCGATGCCGCTTCCGCCCTATATCGCCGCGCGGCGGCCCGCCGATGCGCAGGACCGTGAGGATTATCAGACCGTCTTCGCCCGCCATACCGGCGCGGTGGCGGCGCCCACGGCATCGCTGCATTTCGATGCGCCGCTTCTGGCGGCATTGCAGGCGCGCGGCGTCGCCTTCAGCCATGTCACATTGCATGTGGGCGCGGGGACGTTTCTGCCGGTCAAGGTGGACGATCCCACCCGCCACAAGATGCACGCCGAATGGGGTGAGGTCAGCGCAGTGGCCGCCGATGAAATCGCCCAGACCCGGCGCGAGGGCGGGCGGATCATTCCGGTGGGCACCACCGCGCTGCGCCTGATCGAAACCGCGGCGCGCGACACGGGCGAGGTGCGCCCCTGGGCTGCGCCAACCGACATCTTCATTTATCCCGGGTTCCGCTTTCAGGCGGCGGATGCGCTGATGACCAATTTCCATCTGCCGAAATCGACGCTGATGATGCTGGTCTCGGCGCTGATGGGAACCGCGCGGATGCAGGCGGTCTATGCCCATGCTATCGCCCGGGGGTACCGCTTCTTCAGCTATGGCGACGCCTCGCTGTTGCTGCCGGAGCGGGAAAATTCCCGCCGGGCCGATCACGGTTTGTGACAGGCCCATCACTTTCGCCGTCAAGTAGCGCTTTGGGGCCTGACCCGGCTTTCGTAATCGGGCTAAGCCGGAAAACGAGTCCACGTCTGTACCGCTTTCACAGGTCTGAAATGAACGAAACACTCTCCCGGTCCTGGGCCCTGTTGCTGGGGGTCATGCTGTTGCAGGTGGGCAATGGCATTCAGGGAACATTGCTGGGCGTGCGCGGCGCGCTGGAACAGTTTTCGACCTTTGAAATGTCGCTGGTCATGTCCGCCTATTTCGTCGGGTTTCTGGGCGGCTCGCGCTTTGCCCCGGAACTGATCCGCCGCGTGGGTCATGTGCGCGTCTTCGCGGCGCTCGGGTCGTTCATTTCCGCCATGCTGATCCTGTTTCCGTCCATTGCCCATCCGGTGGCCTGGATCGTGTTCCGCGTCATCATGGGGTTCTGCTTTTCGGGCGTCTACGTGACCGCCGAAAGCTGGCTGAACAACGCGGCCAGCAATGAAAACCGCGGTATGGCACTGTCGCTGTACCTGGTGGTTCAGATGGTCGGGATCGTGTCGGCGCAGGGGCTGCTGGCGATGGGAGATCCGTCGGGCTTCATCCTGTTCGTGATCCCGTCGGTGCTGGTGTCGATCTCTTTCGCGCCGATCCTGCTGAGCGTGAGCCCAACCCCGCCATATGAAACCGCCAAACCCATGGGGGTTTTGGAGCTGTTCCGCCGCACGCCGCTGAGCTGCGTGTCGATCTTCCTGCTTGGGGGCGTATTTTCGGCGATCTTCGGGATGACGGCCGTCTATGGCGGTGCCGCGGGCCTGTCGGTGGTGCAGATTTCGATCTTCGTGGCGGTGATCTATCTGGGCGGGCTCTTTTTGCAATTTCCCATCGGCTATATCTCCGACCGCATGGACCGGCGGCGGCTGATCCTGATCGTGGCGGCGATGGGCTGTGCGGCGTCGATCCTGGGCATGGTGTCGGGCCGGTTCGAGATCTTGCTGGTGGCCGCGTTCTTCATCGGCGGGTCGGCGAACCCGCTCTACGGGCTCACCATCGCCTACACCAACGACTATCTGGACCCCGACGACATGGCGTCGGCCTCGGGCCGGCTGCTGTTTCTGAACGGCGTTGGCGCGATTGGCGGGCCGCTGGCCCTGGGCTGGATGATGCAGACGATAGGGCCCGAAGGGTTCTTCGCCTTCATCGCGATCTTGATGGCGGTGCTGGTGATATACGGCGTGTACCGGACCTTCCGCCGCCGTGCCCCGTCGGTGCGGGATCAGGGCAGCTTCGTGCCCGTCTCGCTGACCGCGACCTCCGTGGCGATCACCGCCACGCACGATGTTCATGCCGAGCAGGGCGCCGAAGACCCTGCCGGTCCCATCGCGGCACCCGCCGCGCTGGCGCCTGAGGGGGAGGATGAGCCCCACGAGACGTTCGACGCGGCCGCACTGGACCGCCGTCGGATGATGCGCAGCGGTGAATGATGCGCATGAAACATCAGTGTCATGAGGCGCAGGATATGACCGCACCAAACACAACCGGGGTTAGAGGAATGAAACGCGACAACGCAGAACCCGAAGAAATCCTGTCGTTCTGGATCGACCAAACCGGCCCGGTGGGCTGGTACAGCCGGAACGACGATCTGGACAGCAAGATCCGCGACCGCTGGGCCGCGCTCTGGGACGATGTGCGCAAGCAGGGCTGGCCGGGCTGGACGCCCACGGCGCGCAGCGTGCTGGCCTATGTGATCCTGACAGATCAGTTCCCGCGCAACATGTTCCGCAACGATGCGCGCGCCTTCGCGACAGATGACCGGGCCCGCGCGGCGGCCAAATCGGCGATTGAACGCAACTGGGATCTGCAGATCGACGGCGATGCGCGGCAGTTCTTCTATCTGCCGCTGATCCATTCCGAATGCCTGGTGGATCAGGAACGCGCCGTGCGGCTGTTCAAGCTGCGCATGCCGGGTGCACGTGACAATCTCGTGCATGCCCGGGCGCATCGCGAGGTGATCCGGAAATTCGGCCGCTTCCCGCATCGCAATGCCGATCTGGGCCGCAAGACCACCGGCAGCGAAACCGACTTTCTTTCGTCTGGCGGGTATGGCTCGGTCGTGGACTCTCTGAAGACAAGCGCCTAAAGCAGCCGCCAGATCCGGTGTGGCGGGGACCGCCCCGCCAGCACCTATTGGGGGATGACGCTGCGTGTTCCGGCTTTCCTGTGAAACCGCCGACGATTGGTGGGAGGTTGAGGCGCTTTACGACCTGTGCTTTGCGCCGGGGCGCGAGGCGCTGTCATCGTACCGTCTGCGCGACGGGGTGCCGCCGGTGCCGGGGCTGTCATTGGTGGCGCGGGACGGCGAAGGCATCCTGGCGGGCGCGATCCGCTACTGGCCGGTCCAGATCGGCGGCGGTCCCCTGGCGGTGCTGCTGGGGCCCGTGGCGGTTCACCCGACCCATCAGGGCGAAGGTCTGGGCGGGCTGCTGATCCATGACGGCAATTCCGCCGCCGCTGCGCAACGCTGGCAACGGGTGCTTCTGGTGGGCGATCTGGAATATTACCGGCGCTTCGGTTTTTCCCGCCTGCGCGGGGTGATCATGCCGCCGCCGACCAACCCGGACCGGGTGCTGGGCCTGCCGCTGGTGGCCGGGGCGTGGGACGGTGTGACCGGTCCGGTCCATCAGCCGCGCGCCGCTGCCCAGCGGGCGGCTATTCCTGGGTCCTGAGCCAGTCCATGACCGCCGGGCGGGCGCTTTGCTGCCCCTGCGCGCGCGCGGTTTCAATCACGCTGCGCACCTGGTGCAGATCGCTCTGACGCAGCAGATGCTTCACGGGCCCGATGGATGCCGGGCGCATGG
>JAGQRU010000168.1 GCA_020425105.1 Paracoccaceae bacterium | reverse complement strand
TCAGCGAATGCGCCTTGTATTGAGTGGCGATGGCCATCTTGCGGATGCCGGAGTTCAGCGCGTTGGACAGGGCAAAGTCGATGATCCGGACCTTGCCGCCGAAATAGACTGCCGGTTTCGCGCGCCGGTCGGTCAGTTCCTTCATCCGGCTGCCGCGCCCGCCCGCCAGCACGAAGGCCATGGCGCGATTGGTCAGTCTTATTGGTGTGTGCATTTCGTTCCCCCTGACGTCATGATGCGTGTCGAAGATAGACCGCCGACAATGGCGGCAGGGTCAGCTCGGCCGATGCCTTCTGCCCGTGCAGGCCGGGCCCCTTGGCCTCCACCCAGCCCAGATTGCCCCGGTCCGCGCCGCCATAGAGCGCCGCGTCGGTATTCAGAATTTCGCGCCAATGGCCGTCTTCCGGCAGGCCGATGCGATACCCGGTCCGCTCCACCGGGGTGAAGTTGCAGATGACCACCACCGGCGGAACCCCGGGGCCGCCGCGGCGGATCCAGGACAGGATGGAATGATCCGCATCCCCGCCGTCGATCCAGGCGAAGCCATCGGGCTGGCAATCGGCGCGATGCAGCGCCGGATACTGGCGGTAGAGCGTGTTGAGATCCCGCACCAGCCGCTGCATGCCCGCATGTTCGGGCCGGTCTGCAGCCGCCCAGTCTAGGCCGCGGTCGTGGTTCCATTCCTCGGGCTGGGCAAATTCCTGCCCCATGAACAGCAGCTTCTTGCCGGGATGCCCCCACATGAACCCGTAATAGGCGCGCAGATTTGCGAAGCGTTCCCAGTCATTGCCGGGCATGCGCGCCAGCATGGATCCTTTGCCGTGGACGACCTCATCATGGCTGATCGGCAGGATGAAGTTTTCAGAGAACGCATAGTGCAGGCCGAAGGTCATCTGGTGATGATGATACTTCCGGTGCACCGGATCCTGGCCGATATACCGCAGGGTGTCGTTCATCCACCCCATGTTCCACTTGTATCCGAACCCGACCCCGCCGGTGTCGACCGGATGCGAGATCCCCGGAAAGCTGGTGCTTTCTTCGGCCACCGTCATGATGCCGGGCACGGCCCCGTAGCAGACCGCATTCATCTCCTGCAGAAAGGCGATGGCTTCCAGGTTCTCGCGCCCGCCATGGATATTGGGAACCCATTCGCCGTCCTTGCGGGAATAGTCGCGGTAGAGCATCGAGGCGACCGCATCCACGCGCAGCCCGTCCAGATGGTATTCCTGCAGCCAGTAGAGCGCATTGGCGACCAGAAAGTTGCGCACTTCGGTCCGGCCGTAATTATAGATCAGCGTGTTCCAGTCGTGGTGAAAGCCTTCGCGCGGATCGGCATGTTCATAAAGCGCGGTCCCGTCGAATTGGGTCAGCCCATGCGCGTCGGCGGGAAAATGCCCCGGCACCCAGTCCAGAAGCACGCCCAGACCCTTGCGGTGCGCCGCATCGACCAGATCGCGGAATTCATGCGGCGGGCCATAGCGGATGGACGGCGCATAAAGCCCCACCGGCTGATATCCCCAGGATCCGTCGAAGGGAAATTCGCTGACCGGCAACAGCTCCAGATGGGTGAAGCCCATGTCATGGGCATAATCCACCAATTCCTCCGCCGCCTCGCGATAGGACATCATCCGCCCGCCAGCCTTGCGGCGCCAGGACCCCAGATGGACTTCGTAGATGGATATCGGCGCATCGACCGCATTGCGCGTGGCGCGGTTCGCCATCCACGCCGCATCGCCCCAGCCATAGCCGGAAATATCGCGGGCAATCGATGCCGTGGCGGGGGGGTGCTCAGACCCGAACCCGACCGGGTCGGCCTTGTGCGGCAAAAGCATGCCGTCAGGGCCAAGAAGTTCGTATTTGTAAAGCGTTCCCTCGGGCAGTCCCGGCAGGAACAGCTCCCACACCCCGGACGCGCCCCGCCGGCGCATCGGATGGCAGCGCCCGTCCCATCCGTTAAACGGGCCGACGACCGACACCCGCCGCGCGTTGGGCGCCCAGACCGCGAAGCGGATCCCGTCGCACCCGTCCTGTGTCGCCGGATGCGTGCCCAGCATCTGCCAGAGCGTCCGGTGGGTCCCTTCGTTGAACAGGTGCAGGTCCATATCGCCCAGCACCGGGCCGAACCGGTAGGGGTCGTCGTAATCCCAGATGGTCCCGTCTTCGGCCGTGGCGCGCAGGCGGTAATCGGGGCCCGGAACCGGCCCCGACAGCACCGAACTGCCCGCGCGAACCCGCGTCAGCGGAAAGGTCTTCTTGCCCTGCACCGCCACCAGCTTGCGGATATGCGGCACGATCGCGGTGACGGTCCAGATCCCGTCATGACAATGCGGCCCCAGAACGGCGAAGGGATCGTCATGGGTGGCCGTGTCCAGCCGCGCCACATCGGCGAGATCGGGGAACCCGGCGGCGGGCGGGTCTGAGGGCGTCGCCGGGCTCATACGCTCGGCCCGGTCTGGAATGCGGTGCGGGGCAAGTGATACCGTTCCTTCCTGTCAGGTCTGCAGAGGCACGGAGCGCGCGCCCCAGATGTCGGCCATATAGCCGCGGATCGCGCGGTCGGATGAAAACCACCCGCTGCGTGCGGTGTTCCGGGCCGCCATGCGCATCCAAGCGGCCGGATCGGCAAAGACGGCATCCACCCGCCGCTGGGCTTCCCAATAGGCGGTGAAATCCGAACAGACGAGGAAATAGTCCTTGTTCTTCAGATCTTTGGTGATCGACCTGAACAATTTTGGCGCGTCCGGCGAAAACGCCCCGTCGCGCACCGCGGCAATGGCCGCTTTCAGGCGCAGATCGCGGGCAATCGCGGCGCGCGCATGATCGGGCGTGTCGCGGCGGGCCACGACCTCGTCCGCGGTCATGCCGAACAGGAAGAAATTCTCCGCGCCCACCGCCTCGCGGATTTCGATATTGGCGCCGTCCAGGGTGCCGATGGTGAGGGCTCCGTTCATCATGAACTTCATGTTACCAGTACCGGAGGCCTCCTTGCCTGCCGTGGAAATCTGCTCGGACAGGTCGGTGCCGGCGCAGATGATTTCCATGGCGGTGACATTGTAATCCGGAAGGAACGCCACGCGCAGCAGGGAACTGGCCCGGGGGTCGTCATTGATCAGGGTGGCCACGTTATTGGTCAGCTTGATAATCAGCTTGGCCATCTGGTAGCCCGGAGCCGCCTTGCCACCCAGTAACACGCAGCGGGGCGTCATATTGTCGATGTCACCTTTGAGGATCCGGTCGTAAAGATGGATCACATGAAGGATATTGAGCAGCTGACGCTTGTATTCATGAATCCGTTTCACCTGAATGTCAAAGAGACTGTCCGGATCCACCGCCCAATTCGTACGATCAAGAATGAGGGCGGCCAACCGTTGCTTGTTCTGCCGTTTGATCTCCCGCCATTTCTCTTGAAACGCGGCGTCTTGGGCCAACGGAAGGAGTTTGGGCAGTTCCTCTTCCGAATGGAGGATCCATCGATCCCCAATGGCCTCAGTGATCAATTGAGCAAGCCCGGGATTAGCCCCCACCACAAACCGCCGCAGGGTAACCCCATTTGTGACATTGACGACCTTGTTGGGAGACAACTGGTGAAAATCGCGAAGGACATCCTGCTGCAGTAAATCAGTATGCAATTGGGCCACACCGTTAATGGCTCGGCTGCCCACAGCCGCCACGTGGGCCATGCGCACATACCGCTCACCGGATTCGTCGATGAGTGACACGCGACGCACCAAATCTTCATCCCCCGGGCGATCCTGTTTCACTTGTTCTAAAAACCGCCGATTGATTTCATAAATGATCTCGAGATGTCGGGGAAGAAGAGACCCAAACAAACCCACCGGCCATTTCTCCAGTGCCTCGGGGAGGAGGGTGTGGTTGG
>JAGQRU010000167.1 GCA_020425105.1 Paracoccaceae bacterium | reverse complement strand
TGCCAGTGGTTCTGCCACGCGCTGCACATGGAGATGCGCGGCCGGATGTTCGTCGAGCCGCGCTCGACCTGATCGATGCGTTGGCCCCTGACCCTTGCGCTGGTTCTTCTCGCCGCCCCTCTGGGAGCGGCCGAGTGGGACGTGCCGCTGCGCGATGGGGCCATCGCGGACACCTATGCCCGGGCGGCAGAGGGCGACGTGCTGCGCCTGTCGCCGGGCACCTATCGGGAAACGCTTGTCCTTGATCGCCCGATCACGCTGGACGGTCAAGGGCAGGCGACTATCGATGGCGGAGGGCAGGGCAGTGTGATCATCGTGACCGCGCCGGACGTCACGGTGCGCGGGCTGACCATCGTCGGGTCAGGCTCCAGTCACGAGACCATCGATTCAGGGGTGCAGCTGAAACAGGGCGCGACGCGCGCGGTTGTGCGGGAGAACGTCCTTTTGGGCAATCTCTACGGCATCGACATTCACGGTGCCGAGGATGCGCTGGTGGCCCGGAATCGGATCCAAGGACGGCGCGATCACCGCGTCAACGATCGCGGCAACGGGATCTATGTCTGGAATGCCCCGGGCGCGCGGGTGGATGGCAACGATCTGCGCTACGGACGCGATGGCATCTTCGTAAACACCTCCAAGCGCAACCGCTTCACCAACAACCGCTTCCGCGATCTGCGCTTCGCGGTGCACTACATGTATGCGAACAACTCCGAGGTCAGCGGCAATGTCTCGATCGGCAACGATCTGGGCTATGCGGTGATGTTCTCGAACCGGGTGAAGCTGACCGGCAACCTGTCGGTGGATGACCGCGAACACGGGATCATGCTGAACTATACCAACCATTCGCAGATCATCGGAAACACGGTGCGAAACGGAGCCAACCGCTGTGCCTTTCTTTACAATGCGAACAAGAACGTCTTTTCAGGTAACCGGTTCGAGGGCTGCGAGATCGGCATCCATTTCACCGCCGGCAGCCAGGACAATTCGATCACCGGCAATGCTTTCGTGGGCAACCGCACCCAGGTGAAATATGTCAGCACCAAATGGACCGAATGGTCTGAGGACGGGCGCGGCAATTACTGGAGCGATTTCGCTGCCTATGATATCGATGGTGATGGCATTGCCGATGTGTCCTACCGTCCCAATGACGCGATGGACCATGTGCTTTGGACCCAGCCGGCGGCCAAGATGCTGCTGGGCTCGCCCGCGGTTCAGCTGGTGCGCTGGTCGCAGGCGGCGTTTCCGGCACTGCTACCAGGCGGGGTGATGGACAGCCATCCGTTGATGGCACCGCCGCAGGCACTATCGGTCGAGCACGGGAGTCGTGCCGATGGTTGATGTTCTGACAATCCGTGAAGCCGGGAAAACTCGCGGCCGGTTGCGGACACTCGACGCTGTCTCGCTCGAGGTCGAGACGGGTCAACGTATCGCGCTGCTGGGACATAACGGTGCCGGCAAGACGACCTTGATGAAAGCCGTGCTTGGCCTGACCCAGCTGGACTCTGGAACGATCGAGGTGGACGGTGCGCGCCCCGGCAGCGCCCATGCCCGGTCGGTGACTGCCTATCTGCCCGAGGCGGTGTCGTTTCACAAAGCCCTGACCGGGCGCGAGCAACTGACGCTCTTCGCGCGTCTCGCGGGCGCTGGCACCGGTCGGGTCGCGAGGGATCTGGTCCGTGTCGGACTTGCCGATGCCGCCGATCGACGTATCGGCACTTATTCCAAGGGTATGCGCCAGCGCCTGGGGTTGGCGCAGGTCCTGCTAGGGCGTCCGAAACTTGCGCTTCTCGACGAGCCGACCAGCGGGCTCGATCCGATCTCGCGGCACGAACTTTACGCGATCATCGACGAGATGGCGGGGCAGGGCACCGCGGTGATGATCTCGAGCCACACGCTGACCGAAGTCGAGGCCCGCACTGACCGGATCGCGATCCTGCGCGAAGGACGGGTTGTCGCAGATGACACGCTGGCCAATCTCACGTTGCGCGCCGGGTTGCCGACGCGGCTGCGGATCCGGACCAGCGAAGGCGTTGCCGAGCGCATCGCCGCTGAAACCAGCGGCACCAGGGTCAATGGCGTCTCGGTCGACCTGCTCTGCGCCCCTGAGGCCAAGATGGCCGAACTGCGGCGTCTTTCGGCCATGGGCGAGGCCATTGCCGACATCGAAATGCACCCGCCCCGGCTTGAGGATCTGTATCGCCATTATTCGCAGGGAGACGGGCGATGATCGGACGGATCCTGGCAATTGCCCGCATCGAGGCCACGATCACCCGCCGCAACCGCTGGCTGTTGATGGCGACGCTGATCATGCTGCTCTTCGCGCTGGCACTGAGTTTCGCGGGCAGTGCGCCCACCGGGACGCTGGGGGTGGACATGCTGACTGTGTCGGTGGCGTCGATGACCACGTTGTCGGTCTATCTGGCGCCATTGCTGGCGTTGCTGATGGCGTTCGATTCGATCGCAGGGGAGTCTGAGCGCGGCGGGTTGGGTCTGCTGCTGTCCTATCCGGTGTCTCGTGGCGAGATCCTGATTGGCAAATTCCTGGCGCATCTGGCTGCCTTGGGGTTTGCGATGATGATCGGATTCGGCGCGGCAGGGATCGTCGCTGCGCTCTATGGGGGGGCGGATGCGGCAAGCCTGACGGCCTTGCTGCGACTGATCCTCACCTCGATCCTGCTGGGTGCGGCGTTTCTTGCGCTCGGCTACCTGATGTCGGGGCTGGCCGGCAGCGCCACCGGGGCGGCGGGGCTGTGTGCCGGGCTGTGGCTGGTCTTTGTCGTGCTCTATGATCTGGGACTTCTGGGCGCGGTGGTGATGGATTCGGGCGGCTGGTTCACCCGGCAGCTCTTTCCCTGGGTCATGGCCGCGAACCCGGCGGACGCGTTCCGGTTGTGGAATGTGGCCGCCTCCGAAGGGGTGGCGATGACAACCGGGTTGAGCGGGGCTGCAACAGCCTTGCCGGTCTGGGCGGCGCCGCTGTCTCTTTTGCTCTGGCCGGTTCTTGCGCTCGCATTGGCGCGCCTGGCCTTCGCGCGGGTCGAGCCATGAAGGCGCTCTGGCTTGTCCTCCTACTGGCAATCCCTGCCTGCCGCGAAGAGGCCGCTGAAGCGCCCGCTCCGATGGCCATGACTGCGGATGCGCTAAGCTTCTACTGCCAGATGAGCATCGCCGAACATGGTGGACCCAAGGGGCAGGTCCATCTTTCGGGGCAGGCGACGCCGCTGTTCTTCGCCCAGGTGCGAGACATGGTGGCCTACCTTAAGAGCCCCGAACGTGAGGCCGAGATCACCGCAATCTATGTCAGTGACATGGGCGCGGCCCCCAGCTGGCGGTTTCCGGGCGACGACAACTGGATCGATGCGCAGAGCGCCCGGTTCGTTGTCGATGCGGGCGTCGCCGGTGGCATGGGCGCGCCGGAAATCGTGCCCTTCGCCGACGAGCGGGCTGCCGACGCATTCGTCGGGCGGTATGGCGGCGCGGTGGTCACCCTGGACACCATCCCGGACGGCGCGGCGCTGGACCCCATCGATCTGGACGCAAAACTGGAGGATCCGGTATGACTGATCTTGCACGAACAGGCCTGACGCGCCGGCGTTTCCTGACAATCTCGGCCGCGGTGGCGGGGGTTGGGCTCGGGGGGGGTGCTGCCAGTGCCTCGGCCCGCTGGACCGGCCGCGCCATGGGGGCGGCGACCAGCATGCAGCTGGCGGGCTTTTCTGACGCCGAAGCGCGCCCAGTGTTCCGCGCCGTCGAGCGCGAATTGGCGCGGCTCGAACGGATCTTCAGCCTCTATCGGTCGGACTCGCAGCTAGTCCAGCTTAACCGAAGCGCCGTGCTGATGGCGCCAGCGCCTGAAATGCTGGAATTGCTCAGCCTCTGTGGCAGGCTGCACAACGCCAGCGCCGGGGCATTCGATCCGACGCTGCAGCCGCTTTGGCAGCTCTACGCCGCGTCGGTGTCAGAAGACGCGGCGCCCGCCGCCGGCGCGCTACGCGCTGCCGAAACTCTGGTCGGCTGGCAGAAGGTCCGCTACGACAGAAACGCCGTGCGGCTGAATCCAGGCATGGCGCTGACGCTGAACGGCGTGGCCCAGGGTTATATCACCGATAGGGTCGCCGCGCTGCTGCGGGCGCGGGGCCTGCGGGATGTCCTGATCGACATGGGTGAGGTCTCGGCGATGGGCCAGCGCGCCGACGGGCGCGATTGGAAAGCGGGCATCGCCCTGCCGGACGGTACGCTGGTGGACCGGGTGACCCTGCGCGATCGTGCGCTGGCGACCTCGTCGCCGCAGGGCACGGTTCTGGACGCGCGCGAGGGGGTCGGCCATATTATCGATCCGCGCCGGATTTCGCGGCGGCCAGAGCGTCAATTGATATCGGTTTCCGCGAGTAGTGCAGCAATTGCCGATGGGCTGTCCACTGCCGGATGCCTGCTGTCGGAGGCCGAGTTATCGAACGCGCTGATTGTATTTCCGGGTACGACACTAGAAACTATCATCTAAAACAAAGAGGAGAATAGACAATGTTCAAGACCATTCTCGGTGCAACTTCGGTCCTGCTGGCCTTGTCCATGCCCGCCCTTGCTGATGGCGACGCGGACAAGGGTGAAAGGGTCTTCAAGAAATGCAAGGCCTGCCACGATGTCGGGGCTGGTGCCAAGAACAAGGTTGGCCCGACGCTGAACGGCATTGTCGGAGCGCCTGCGGCCCATCTGGGCGATGAGTTCAATTACTCTGACGCGATGCTGGAAAAGGCTGCCGAGGGCATGATTTGGGACGAGGAAACGTTGACCGTATACCTCAAGAAACCAAAGGAATTGGTGCCCGGCACCAAGATGTCCTTCGCTGGTCTGCGAAAGGATGGTGACATCGAGAATGTGATCGCCTATCTCCAGACATTCCCGGCCGAGTAAGCGGGCGTGGTCCAATTCCCAGAACGGCCCCATTGCAGGTGCGATCGGGCCGTTTCTAACTTCCGTTGTCGGCTTCGTCCATCAGCCGTCGCACCCAACGCGTGATCAGCCAGTTGACCGGAACCCCGAGCGGGAAACTGACCAGCAGCGCGGTGACAGGGGGCAGGGCCGGAATGCCGATCGCCTGGGCCATCAGCCCGAGCATGAACAGGTTGATCGCAACGGCGCCGACTGTGAACAGGTAGAGCAGGGCATAAAGCTTGCCGAAGGGCAGGCCGCTTTGTCCGTGGTGCTGAATTTTCATGCCACCCTGCTCTTGGTCTCGGTCCGGATCAGCGCCCGTGCGATCAGTGTCGGTATCTCTGGATGGGTGCCGATGGGATACAGCCGCAGACCGTCGAACGAGGCCAGATCAAGCGCCTCGGGGATGTCCTGTTGCACATGCCCGCCCCCGGCGGCGAAGAATGGCAGGCAGATCGCCTGCGGGCCGGTCTCGAAGACGAGGTCGCCGAGATAGGGTGGCTCTTCGATATATCCCGTCCGGATCTCGGCAAAGGACATCTGCTCGCCCAGGGCATTCGAGAAGCGTTCGGTGTCGCGGGCCGAGTTGCGGCTGCGGCCCGACCCGTGCGAGGCGATCACCAGGCAGGTGTCGCTGGCACTCCAGTCCCGCGATGCCAGTTCGGCGGTCAGCCAGCGGCAGGCAAGCGCTGGCAGGGCCGGGTCGACGCCGAGCGGGCGCAGGATCCGCGCGCCGGGATCATTGACGCGCTTGGGCAGGGCGCTCTGGGTGAACCAACCATCGGTCATGAACAGAGGATAGATGATCGGGGCCGGACCGGCCTGCCGCTGGGCCTGCGCCAATGCGCCGGGCGCGGCCAGAGTCGCGCTGGCGAGCCTCAGGTTCGGCATCAGGGCCGCGACCTGCGCCGTCAGTCCCGCCAGCACCGCTTCGGCCGGTGCCGGATCGGAGGGTTGGCCATGGCTGACGATGATCGCGCCGCGCTCAGTGGCTGGTGCCTTCTGAGAAGGTGATTTTGTTCCAGACATTGTACTTCCCGGATGGTTTGCGCATCGGTAGGCGACGGACCTCTTCCAGCGTTTCGGCGTCATAGACAATCAATGCGCCATCCTCTTCCCAGACCGAAACCAGAGCATAGCGCCCGTCGCGGGTGAATTCCACATGGGCGACGGTGGCGCCCGGCTCGGGTCGCAGGGTCTTGACGATTTCCAGGCTCTGCTTGTCGATGACATGCAGCGCGTCCTTGTTGGGGCCAAAGAACACATCGGCCCAGAAATAGGGAGTATTCTCGTGGCTGCGCAGGAAAAAGCCGGGCCCGTCGGTGTCGATGGTCTTCAGCACCGACCAGTCCTCGGTGTCGATGATCGACAGCTTGCCTTCCTTCAGGTGCGGCGTCGCCATGACCCGGCGCCCGTCCTTCTCCCAGCTGATGCCAGACCCCAGATGCGGCATCCCCGGCAGCGGCAACTCCGCGATCTCGCGTCCGACATTGAGATTGACGACGACGCCGCGCGCGCCATCCCGCGCCGCGCCGATCAGAAAGCGGTAGTCGGCGGTGAAGAAGAAATCGTCCAGCGGTTCGGCGATCTCGATCCGGCGCCGGGCGAAGAGACCCTGCGACGAGAGGATCGCCTCGACCATGTCCTTTTCCCTGCTGTGCACGAAGCCTTCGTAGACCGGCTCGGCGTCGGGGTCGGTGGCGACCTCCCAGATCTCCGGCTGATCTTTCAGCGCCAGGATGAAACTGTCTCGCTGCGGAGCTTGGTAAACCGCGGATACTCGGCTCTTGATTCCCGATTTCGAGATCACCGGCATCACCAATTCAACCGAGAGGTCCGCGGTTGACAGCAAGGTCAGGGTCATCGGCAGGTAGTTGGCAACCGCCAGGTGCAACCCGTCCCGGCTGATTGCAATGTTACGGCTGTTCAGACCGGCGCGGACGCGCCCGACCTGGTGCAGCGACCAGATGTCGTATTTCTGAACCCAGCCGTCCCGGGACATGATGAACACATAGCGCCCGTCGGGAGAGAATTTCGGCCCGCCATGTACGGCGAACGGAGTTTCAAACCGATCCAGAACCTCGAACGTATCCCCGTCCAGAACGCTGATATGATGATCGCCGGTTTCCACCACCAAGGTGATGTTCATCGGGTCGGCGTCGAAGACCGGCGCCGATGCCGGGCTGTAACCGGGGTCCATCCAAAGCGTTTCGGCGATCTGTTCCGCCCCCCAGTCCGGCACCTCTTCCAGGGGTGTTTTCAGGAACTCCGCCAGAACGGCGATGCGCTCGGCAGACAGCGTATCCGCGAAGGCGGGCATCTGGGTTGCAGCGCGCCCCTGCGCGATGACGTTTTCCAGGTTGGGTCCGCGCATCCGCCTAAGGGTTTCGGGAATCAGCGCCGGACCGGTGGCCCCAAGCCGGCCCTCACCGTGGCAGACGGCACAGTTCTCGGCATAGTCGGTGGCAGGATCGGCGGCGGCCATCGCCGCCAGCAGCGTCAGGCTAGAGACTGAAATCATGCGCCGGATCATGGCGTTTTCCCCGGAATGGTGTGACCGTCAACCGGTCGATTTCGGTTGCGCTGATGCCGATCTCGGCATTGTTCAGGTAGCAGGCCGGATCTTCGGCCCAGGGATCGCCGGTCAGTTGCAGGGCCCGAATCCGGGTGTTGCCGCCGCAGATCGACTGCTGCGCGCAGGCCCCGCAGCGCCCTTTCAGCGGGCGCGGCCGCAGTCGCAGCTGTGCCAGCATCGGGTCGTCCCCGCTCCAGAGCCGGGAAAACGGCGTGTCCTTGACGCTTCCGATGGTGTAATCGGACCAGTAGGTATCGGGATGCACCTTGCCTTGCGGGTCGATATTGGCAACGCCCAGCCCCGAGGAATTGCCGCCCCATGCCTCCAGGTGATCGCGCAGGTTGTCCAGATGGCGCGGGCCGAACCGCTCTTGCGCCCACCGCATCAGATAGACCGCGTCGGCGTCGTTGTTGCCGGTCACGATATCCAGATGCCGGCCCGCCTGGACATCGGCCCAGGCTCGTTCGATCAGCAGATCCAGCGCGGTGCGGGTGTGGTCATGCACCGCGTCCTCGCCCCGGTTCTTGTCGCCACGCCCGGCATAGACCAGGTGCGACAGATAGAACTTGTCCACGCCCTCGACGTCGCACAGCTTCAGCAGGTCGGGAAGCTGCGCGGCATTGTCCCGCGTCAGCGTAAA
>JAGQRU010000166.1 GCA_020425105.1 Paracoccaceae bacterium | reverse complement strand
GGGCGTGCCGCTGACCTGTTTCACCCGGAAGGACACCAAGCCCTCCGACCCGGATTTCCTGCTGCGCGACCCGGCGGTGAACGCCCGGATCCTTGAGGCGTTCGAAGCCGAAGGCGCCGATGCGTGGTATGCCGACGGCGCGAAAGAGCGGTTCCTCGCCAACGACCACAACCCGGACGATTACGATCAGGTCTTCGACATTCTGGATGTGTGGTTCGACAGCGGATCGACCCATGCCTTCGTGTTGCGCGACCGGGAAGACGGGACCGAAGACGGCATCGCCGATGTCTATATGGAAGGCACCGACCAGCATCGCGGGTGGTTTCATTCGTCCATGCTGCAGGCCTGCGGCACCATCGGGCGCGCGCCCTATCGCAACGTGGTCACGCACGGGTTCACGCTGGACGAGAAGGGCAACAAGATGTCCAAATCGCTCGGCAATACCATCGTGCCGGACGCGGTCATCAAGCAATATGGCGCCGACATCCTGCGCCTGTGGGTGGCCCAGGCGGATTACACCGCCGACCAGCGGATCGGGCCCGAGATCCTGAAAGGCGTGGCCGACAGCTATCGCCGGCTGCGGAACACGATGCGGTTCCTGCTGGGATCGGTCGGGGACTATGCGCCCGAGATCGCGGTGGCGCGCGATGACATGCCGCCTCTGGAACAGCTGGTGCTTCATTGGGTCGAAACCCTGGACCGGCAGGTCAAGGAGGGGTATGCCGAATTTGACTTCCAGGGCGTGTTCCAGAAGGTGTTCCAGTTCGCGACGCTCGATCTGTCGGCCTTCTACTTCGACGTCCGCAAGGACGCGCTTTATTGCGACGGCATGGACAGTCTGGAACGCCGCGCGGCGCTGACGGTGCTGGACATCCTGTTTCACCGGCTGACGACATGGCTGGCGCCGATCCTTGTCTTTACGATGGAAGAAGTCTGGCTGGAGAGGTTCCCGGGCGACGACAGTTCCGTCCATCTGCAGGACATGCCGGACACACCCGCCGAATGGCACGATCCGGTTCTGGCGGAAATGTCTGAAACCCATCGGGCCGTGCGCCGTGTGGTCACCGGCGCGCTGGAGCTTGAACGGCGCGAGAAAACCATCGGGTCTTCGCTGGAAGCGGCGCCGGTGATCTATCTGCCGGAGCATATGGCAGGCCGGATCCAGGCGGACCGGTTCGCGACCCTGTGCATCGTGTCGGCGGTGGATCTGCGTGCTGAGCCGGTGCCCGCGGGCGCCTTCACCCTGGACGATGTGCCGGGCGTGGGGGTGGTGTTCGCCAAGGCTGAGGGCGCCAAGTGCCAGCGCTGCTGGAAGATCCTGCCCGATGTGGGCAGCCATGGTCACGCGGGCGTCTGCCGGCGCTGTGACTCTGTACTGGGCGGCTGACACGTCATTGCGCCGCCGTCCTGTCCGGGGCGGCGTCGCGCTTGCGCGGGGAAGGGACTGGCGATGATCCTTGGCATCGGCACGGATCTTGCGAATATCGACCGGATCGCCGGCACGCTGGAACGCTTCGGCGACCGCTTCCGCAACCGCGTCTTCACCGAGACCGAGCAGCGCAAGGCCGAAAACCGCGCTGATGTGGCCGGGACCTATGCCAAACGATGGGCCGCGAAAGAGGCGTGTTCCAAAGCGTTGGGCACCGGTCTGCGCATGGGAATTTCGTGGAAGGACATGGCCGTCACCAACTTGCCCACCGGACAGCCGGTGATGCAGGTGACGGGATGGGCCGCGACCCGTCTGGCCGAGATGACGCCGCCGGGGCATGACGCCGTGATCCATGTCACGCTGACGGACGATCACCCCTGGGCGCAGGCCTT
>JAGQRU010000165.1 GCA_020425105.1 Paracoccaceae bacterium | reverse complement strand
CTGCTATCGCGACGCCCTGACCGAACGGACCCGCGACCGGGTGCCGCTGGACTGGGCCATGACGCGTGGCAATGAAGCCTTCGCACTGCTGCAACTCGCCGAACGGCGGGCGGATGCGGATCTGGCCCGCCAGGCCCTCGCCCAACTCACCGAAGCCGCGCAGGTCCTGCGTGACGGCGGCCACATCCCGTGGGCCGAA
This sequence comes from Paracoccaceae bacterium, assembly GCA_020425105.1. GTDB lineage: Bacteria > Pseudomonadota > Alphaproteobacteria > Rhodobacterales > Rhodobacteraceae > Meridianimarinicoccus. Next base: position 8,989 of record JAGQRU010000165.1, on the reverse strand, counting down.
ACTTTCGAACGGCAGATCCCCAAAGCGCAGGCCCTTGTCACCCGCCTTTCCGCCCCCTGACCCCACCGCGTACGTGGCATGCAGGTGCCATGCGCCCCGCCCCTCCCCGCTGCGGCACCCCCTCGCCTTGACGCTTTTCCGCAAATGCACAATGGTCGCGCCACACCTTATGATGGAGGCTCTTTCATGGCCCAGCGGCTCCACCTCGTCTTCGGCGGCGAATTGATCGACCCGACGAAAACTGCGTTCAAGGATGTCGATGCGATCGACATCGTCGGCATGTATCCCGATTACGCCAGCGCCTATGACGCCTGGAAATCGGCGGCGCAACGCACGGTGGACGATGCCCATACCCGGTATTTCATCGCGCATATTCATCGCCTGAGAGACGAAGAGCTCGCCGCCTCCTCGACCGAGGAACTCGGCGACTGAGCCGCCCTGTGGCGCGGTCGCTGGCGCTGTGCGCCTATCTGGCCTTTTCGGAACGGGCCACGGGTTTCGGCACCCGGCTGCTGGACCGGCGCCGCGCCGAAGGCCGTGAATCCTCGGACCGGGTCGACGAACGCAAGGGCATCGCCTCGGCGCCGCGCCCCGATGGAACGCTGATCTGGTTTCACGCGGCGTCGGTGGGGGAATCCCTGTCCCTGCTCGAAGTCATCAGACGGCTGGGGAAGACCGATCCGGCGCTGAGCTTTCTGGTGACAACGGGCACGGTCACGTCGGCCGAAGTCCTTTCCGCGCGCCTGCCCGACCGTACCTTGCACCAGTTCGTTCCCATTGACGTGGCCCCCTTCGTGCGCCGCTTCCTGGACCATTGGAAACCCGATCTGGCGATCTGGACCGAAAGCGAATTCTGGCCCGCCCTGATCACCACAGCGCATGCGCGCGGTGTCCCGCTCCTGCTTCTGAACGCCCGCCTTTCGGCCCGCAGCGCCCGGCGCTGGCGGTGGCTGCCGAACGCCGCCCGCCGGTTGCTGGGATGCTTCGACGCGGTACAGGCGCAGGACGACGTGACGGCCACCGCCCTGCGCCGCATGGGGCTGCCGCCCGAAAAGCTGACCGTGACCGGGACGCTGAAGGAAGGCACCCCGCCGCCGCCCTGCGACGAGGCCGAACGCAACCGGCTGGTCAAGCTGATCGGCGACCGCCCCGTCTGGCTGGCGGCATCGACCCATCCGGGCGAAGAGGCGCTGGTGGCGCAGGCGCACCGCGCGGCGCGCCGGTCGCTGATCCGTCTGCTGCTGATCCTTGTGCCGCGCCACCCGGAACGGGCCGACGACATCTCCGCCGCCCTGATCGCGGACGGGTTCACCGTCGCCCGGCGGTCCGCGGGCGAAGATCCGGGCCCCGAAACCCAGATTTTTCTGGCCGATACGCTGGGCGAGCTTGGCTTGTGGTATCGCCTTGCCCCGATCAGCTTTGTCGGCGGGTCGCTGACCGATATCGGCGGGCATAATCCCTATGAACCCGCCGCTCTCGGCTCGGCCATCCTGCACGGGCCGCATGTTCGCAACTTCCGCGATATCTTCGACCGGCTCGACGCGTTCGGCGGCGCGCGCTGCGTGACGGATGCGGCCAGCCTGACCGCCGCCGTGACCGACCTGATGCGGCCCGACCACCGGGCGCCCATGGCCTATGCGGCGTGGGAGGTCAGTTCCGCCGGCGCGGATGTCACGGACAAGGCGCTGGCGCTGATTCTCGACCATCTGCCCGGCGGGGCCGACGCCGGGTCCGCCTGATGACAGCGCCGCGCTTCTGGTCTAATCCGCCCGATGCGCCCGGGCTGGCCGCCCGCCTGTTGACCCCGCTGGGCATGCTCTATGGCGCGGGCACCGCCCGGCGGCTGGCGCATGCCCACACTCTTCGGATCGACGTGCCGGTGATCTGCGTCGGCAATCTGAACGCGGGGGGCACCGGCAAGACCCCGACCGTGATGGCGCTGGTCGACCGCCTGTCGGCGCGCGGCGTGCATCCCGCCATCGTCAGCCGCGGCCATGGCGGGGCATTGACCGGACCGTGCCGGGTCGATCCCGCAACCCATAGCAGCAGCGATGTGGGCGATGAGCCGTTGCTGCTGTCCGCCTTCGCCCCCACCTATGTGGCCCGCGACCGCGCGGAAGGCGCGCGCCTTGCACAGAAGGACGGCGCGAGCGCCATTATCATGGACGATGGCTTTCAAAACCCGTCACTGTTCAAGGATCTGTCTCTAGTCGTGGTGGATGCGCGGACGGGCTTCGGCAACGGGCGCATGATCCCCGCGGGGCCTTTGCGGGAGCCCGTGGGCATCGGGCTCGGGCGGGCACAGCTTTTGTTGTCCATCGGTGCCGCCGACGCCCAGGACGCATTCGCCTCGCGTTGGGGCGCGGCGGTGGGCACGCTGCCCCATGCCCGTGCCGAGCTGGCGCCGCTGCAAACGGGGATGGACTGGCAGGACCTGCGGGTGCTGGCCTTCGCGGGCATCGGTATGCCCGAGAAATTCTTTCGCACCCTGAAAGACCTTGGCGCGGATCTGGTGCAAACCGTCCCGCTAGCCGATCATCAGCCGTTTCAGCCGGCCCTGCTGAACCGGCTGGATACCGAAGCCCGCCTGCGCGGGTTGCAGATGGTCACCACAGAAAAGGACGCCGCCCGCCTGCCGGAGCCGTTCCGCAGCAAGGTCCTGACCCTGCCTGTCCGTCTGGCGTTTCAGGACGAGGCGCCGCTGACCCGGGCGCTCGACCGCCTGCTGGGCTGACCGCTATTTGGCGGCCAGCTTGGCGTCCAGAAGTTCGGCGAATTCCGCATAGGGCATGTTTGAATAGAGCTCGCCATCGATCACGAAAGACGGCGTGGCAGAGATCTTGTCGGTCTCGGCATTCGCCTGATACCACGCGACCAGGGTCTGCGCCTTGGCGCCGTCGCTCAGGCATGCCTCCAGTTGATCATTGGTCAATCCCGCGCTGCGCCCGATCCGGCGCAGGTTGTCGGCAATTTGCGCCGGATCGTCGCCCTTGGTCCATTCGCGCTGGCCGCCGTAGATCAGCTCAGCCAGTCCGAAATAGCGCATGGCGCCGCCACAGCGCGCGACCATGCCCGCCCACAGCCCATAGCGGTCGAAATAGACCTCGCGATGGATGAAGCGGACCTTGCCGGTGTCGATATAGTTCTTCTTCAGATCCTTGAACACATTGGCGTGGAAATTGGCGCAATGCGGGCAGGTGAAGGAGGCGTATTCGATGACGGTCACCGGCGCATCCGGATCCCCCAACGCCATATCTTCGACGGTGCTGATGTCGATCGGGGCCTCTTCGGCGGCGGCCGCGCCCGACAGGCCCGACAGCGACACGAACGGCAGCAGGGCGGCAAGCCCCGCCAGCCGGGCAACGAATTCTCTACGAAACATCCTTGTCTCCTTGGGGATTGCGGCGCGCATGCACCCGCGCGCCAAGCCCGGCCAGCGCCGCGCGCAGGTCGGGATCGGTAATGCCATCGGCGGCAGCGGCGCCGGCCTGTTCGTCTCTGGGCGCAGGGGGCGCCGGTCTGGCGGATTTCGCGGACGGCGCGGAAAACGGGGTCTGAGCTTCGCCAAATCCCACCGCGGCGGTCTGTGTCACTGCGATCCGGGCCACCGCGTTATAGCCATAGCACGCATTCACCCGGTCCCGGATGCGCGGCAACTGGGCCTGCACCAAGGGCGCCGCAGCGCCGCGCGCCAGCACGGTCAGTGTCGCCCCCAACCCGCCCTGGCGGCCATAGCCGACCTTGACCGGACGGCAAAGCGCGGCGATGTCGTCGCCCACAACCTCGGCCCAATGGGTCACAAGACGGCTGACGGCAAAGCCCCGGCTTTCGCTGGCCTTGCGGATCTGTGGCTGCACCAGCCCGCCCGCGCGGGCAAAGCCCTTGCCGAACCGGCGTTTGCCCTTGCCCGAATATCCTTTGTCCGCCATCTGGTCCTGCCCGCCCTTTGGCGCCATCCTAGCCAAGCGGCGTCCAAGAACCAGACCCAAACATGGGAAACCCTGCTGACAGATGCGTGACCAGACCGTTTCCGACCTGCTGCTGGCCTGGTACGATCGCCACGCCCGGACCCTGCCCTGGCGGGTCCCCCCGGACCGGTCGCGTGCCGGAGACCGGGCGGATCCCTATGCCGTCTGGCTGTCCGAGGTCATGCTGCAGCAAACCACGGTTGCCGCCGTCGGCCCGTATTTCGCCCGCTTCACCGAGACATGGCCGACCGTGACGGCGCTTGCCGCGGCCGAGGATGCTCAGGTCATGGCCGCCTGGGCCGGGCTTGGGTATTACGCGCGCGCGCGCAACCTGCTGAAATGCGCCCGGGTTGTAGCGGGCGATCTGGGCGGACGCTTCCCCGACACGCGGGCGGATCTGCAGAAGCTGCCCGGGATCGGCCCCTATACGGCGGCGGCCATCGCGGCGATCGCCTTCGACCGGGCCGAAACGGTGGTCGACGGCAATGTCGAACGGGTCATGGCGCGGCTGCATGCGGTGCAGACCCCGCTGCCCGCGGCGAAGCCGGACCTGACCGCGCTGGCGGAGGCATTGACGCCGGACCGGCGGCCCGGCGATTACGCGCAGGCGGTGATGGATCTTGGCGCGACCATCTGCACGCCGCGCAGCCCGGCCTGCGCGCTTTGCCCGATCCAGGCGTCCTGTCAGGGCCGGCAGCAGGGCATCGCTGAGGATCTGCCGCGCAAGACCCGCAAGCCGCCCAAGCCCAGCCGCTTCGGCATCGCCTATCTGGGGCGGCGCGGCGACGGGGCGTGGCTGCTGGAACGGCGCCCCGAACGCGGATTGCTGGGCGGGATGCTGGGCTGGCCCGGGACGGCGTGGACCGCCCCCCCCGCGACGCCGGAGACGCCGCCCTGCCCCGGCTGCTGGACGCCGCTGGAGGCCGAGGTGCGCCATACCTTCACCCATTTCCATCTGCGTCTGGCGCTGCGGGTCGCCCATCTGCCCGATGACTGCGCGCCGGACCAAGGGGCGTTCCAGCCCGCCGCGTCCTTCGATCCGGACGCCCTGCCCACCGTGATGGCCAAGGCCTTTCATCTGGCCCGCCCATGGTTTGGGCAACATCTCGCAAGGATGCCGTAACCTGCACCGGGGAAGGTGACGCGACGCCATGCGGGCCATTGGGTCACAGTATGGGCGAAGAATTGGCTTTGTGACCTGGATCACCGTCGCCAAATCGGCCACCGCCTAGGACAGTGATCACAGCTTGCAGTCCGAGTCCTCCCAATGGCCCGTCACCAGAAACAGTCCAACGACAAGGGCGCCGCATTGTTGCGCACCCTTGCCCAGCCCTATCGCCGCCACGCCCGCCGGGCGATGTTCAGTTCGGTGCTGTCGCGCCTGCTGTGGCTTCCGCAAGCGGGGGCATTGGCGGTCTTTCTGGGCGGCCTTCTGGCTGAAGGCCACGACACAGCATTATGGCCAATCGCAGCCTTCGCCGCACTCGGCGTGGCGCGGGCGCTGCTGGACGGGCTGACGGATCTGGAGGTGCAGCTTCAGGCGGACAGGGTCGTGGGCGCCACCCGTCAGGATCGGCTGGCCCAAGAGGTCCGGCGGACGAAGGACGTCACCCGGCCCGGCGAAGGCTCCGCCGCGCTGGCGGCGCTGCTGGGCCCGAAGCTCGACCTCATGCGCAGTTATCTGACGCGCTATGCGCCGGCCCGGGCACGGGTGGTCATCCTGCCGCCGGTGATCCTGCTTCTTTCGGCCACCATGTCCTGGGCTGTCGCGCTGGTGCTTTTGGTGGCGGGGCCGCTGATCCCGGTCTTCATGGCCCTGATCGGCATGGCCGCCCGCGACGCCAGCCGCAAGCAGATGGATGAAATCGGATCCATGAACGACCTGCTGCTGGAACGGCTGATGGCGCTGGTCGACATTCGCCTTCTTGGCGCGACCGACCGGGTCACCGACGGGTTCGAAACCGAGGTTGGCAACCTGCGCGACCGTACCATGGCGGTCCTGCGCATCGCGTTTCTGTCGTCCACCGTGCTGGAGCTTTTCGCCGCTTTGGGCGTTGCAATGGTGGCGGTCTATGTGGGCTTCTCGCTGCTGGGAGAGATCGGGTTCGGCGCCTATGGCACCCCGCTCAGCCCCGTCGAAGGCATCTTCCTGCTGCTCATTGCGCCCGACTATTTCCAACCCCTGCGCGATCTGGCAGCGGCCTGGCATGACCGTGCCGCCGCGTTGGCGGTCGCGGACGAACTGGCTGACCGGCATGCCCCGACTGAGGACAGCCGCATTCTGGGCCGCGGCGCCGCCGCGCACCCTACTGACGTGCCGCTTCGCCTGGTCACCTGCGGCCTGCGGCAAGTGCTGCCCAACGGCCGCATCCTGCGCTTTCCCGATTTGCAGATCGGCGCCGGCGAAACCCTGGCGCTGACCGGGGTCAGCGGGGTCGGCAAAAGCACGCTGCTGGCGCTTCTGGCCGGACTGGAAAGCCCGCATCACGGTGCGATCGAAGTCGATGGCGCGCTGCTGGACGATGCCACCGCCGATGCCTGGCGCGCGCGTCTGGGCTGGATGCCACAATTCCCGGTCTTTCCCGACAGCCCGCTGCGCGATTTTCTGACCGGCGGCGCCGCAGAGCCGGATCGCACCCGGCTGGACGACGCGCTGAGGCTGTCGGATGCAACCGGGATCCTGAAGCGGCTGCCCGATGGGCTCGACACCCGGCCCGGCGAAACCGGCGGCGGTCTTTCGGGCGGCGAAGCGCGGCGGCTGGGACTCGCACGCGCGTTTTACACGCGCCCCGCCCTTGTCCTGGCCGATGAGCCGACGGCGGATCTGGACCGGACGACCGCATCCCTGATCACCGAAAGCCTGATGCTTCTGGCACAATCGGGCACGGCCATTCTGTGCGCGACCCATGACCCGGAACTGGCGGCCCGTCTGGACCGCGAAATACAGTTGGGAGACGCGCCATGAGCGGGCTGCGCACCATCCTTGCGGCAATCTGGGCCGCCGAACGCCGCATGCTTCTGGTCGGGGGCGCGGCGACAGTGGTCGTGCTTCTGGCCGGGGCGGCGCTTCTGGGTCTGTCGGGATGGTTCATCACCGCCGCCGCCACCGCAGGGCTGGCCGGGACAGGCGCGGTCTTCGATGTCTTCCGCCCCAGTGCTGCGGTGCGACTTCTGGCGCTTGGCCGGGCAGCGGGACGGTACGGCGAACGGCTTTGGACCCATGACGCGACCCTGCGGGCCGTGTCCTGGCTGCGGGTCGTGGTCCTGCGCGGTCATTTGCGGATGCCCTTGCCGCAGGCCCTGCGCCTTCGTGCCAGCGACGCGCTGAACCGGCTGACCTCGGATATCGACCTGCTGGACCTGCTGACACTGCGCTTTGTCTTCCCGGTGCTGGGCGGCGCGGCCGTTCTGCTGGTCGTCGGGCTTGTCCTGTCGCTTCTGACCACGCCGCTGATCGGGTGGGGGCTGGCGCTGATCCAGGCCTTCGGAATCACCGTAGCCTCCGCCCTGTCGCTCAAAGCCGGGCAGCGTTTCGCCAGCCGGGCCGAGGCCGAGGCCCAGATTTTGCGGAGCCAGCTTGCCGAAATTCTGCGCCAGCGCGATGATCTGGCGGTTCAGGGACGGTTGATGGACAGGCTCGACCGGATCGGCCATCAGGACATCCGCAGCCGCAGGGCGCTGCGCAAAACCTTGCACCGCGACCGGCTGTCGGTGCTTGTGCTGTCGCTGACCCAGATCGCCGGCGTGTGCTTCACCCTGGCCGCCGGGCTGGCGGCGCTGCGCGCCGGGCTGCTGGACCCCGCGCATCTGGCCATCGGCGCCTTCACCGCCCTGGCGCTTGGCGAAGTCGCAGCACCGTTTCAGCGCGCCTTTGCGGATCTGGGCCGCATGCGCGACGCGACAGAGCGGGTTGCGCCGTTGCTCGCCCCGGCCCCGGCCAGCACCGCGCTGCCCGCCACAGACCCGATATCGCCGCGTCCGGCCACCCGGCTCAGCTTCGACCGGGTCAGCTTCCGCCATCCGGGGGCCGTGCAGCCGGTCCTGACCGACTTTTCCGCGCAGATCGCGCCCGGCGAGGTGGTCGCACTTCAAGGCCCCAGCGGACACGGGAAATCCACCCTGCTGGCCTTGGGGGCCGGATTGCTGCGCCCCGACAGAGGCCAGGTCCGGCTGAACGACAGCCCGCTTGACGGACTTGACGAACGGGACCTGCGCCGCACCGTCGGGATGCTCCCACAACGCAGCGAGCTCTTGTCCGGCACCGTTTTGTCCAATCTTCAGCTCGCGGCCCCCGATATCGATGCTGATGAAGCTTGGGCCGCGCTCGATGCCGCCGGGATCGGCAGCCTGCTGCGCGGCCGCGATGGCCTGACCACGCGCATCGGCGAATCCGGCCGGGGCCTGTCGGGAGGTGAGCGGCGGCGCATCGCCCTGGCCCGTGTGCTGGTCCGCAAACCCGCAGTCCTGCTTCTGGATGAACCCACCGAAGGGCTGAACCGCGCCATGGCGGAATCGGTGCTGTCGGGCGTCCGGACATTCCTGCCCGATGCCGCGATCCTCACCGCGTCGCACCGGGCGGCGGAGCTTTCCTGGGCGGATCGCATCATCACATTCAAATAATCGCGCATTTGTGCGCCCGCCTTTGATCTGGATCAAGGGAACCTTGGCTGCACCGCTTCATACCGCAAAACACGTATTCCCGGTGCAGCTTTGCTGCCCGCATTCTCGGAGGCTTTGATGGAGTTCGGTGTCGTCGAGTTATCGCGATTACAATTCGCGATGACCGCCATGTATCACTTTCTGTTCGTTCCGCTGACGCTTGGTCTGTCGATCATCGTCGCGATCATGGAAACGGTCTATGTGATGACCGGCCGCCCGATCTGGCGGCAAATGACCAAATTCTGGGGCACACTGTTCGGCATCAATTTCGTGCTGGGCGTTGCCACAGGGATCACAATGGAATTCCAGTTCGGCATGAACTGGTCCTATTACAGCCATTATGTCGGCGACATCTTCGGCGC
>JAGQRU010000164.1 GCA_020425105.1 Paracoccaceae bacterium | reverse complement strand
GCGTTGTGCATCCGCAGGACCATCTTGTCCGACGACCACCATGTCATGACGTTCATCGCTGCGGCCACCACCAGCGCGATCATTGCGCCGCCGCTGCCGCCCAGCATCCAGCCGACCCCCATGAACAGCGCCGTCATGGCGGCCATCAGCAAAGCGGTGCGTGCGTATCCCATGAGCGGGCCTCCCGGTGTCTCGCCCCGGAATATGGGCAGCCGGTGCCGCCGCCGCAAGCGCCGGGCGGCAGACGTCGGTCAGAGGCCGTAAAGCGCGCCGAACTTGGCCTCCAGATAGTCCAGCAGCGGGGCCTCCGACGGCGCCTCGCCAGTGGCGTGGGCAATGGTGTCGGCACCGTCGCGCAGCGCCCCGTGGACCTGCAGATGCGTCCGCAGCCATTGCAGCGCGGCGGTCGTATCACCCACCGCCAGATCGGCCTGAAGATCCGGCAGATCCTCCTGCAAGCGCTTGAAAAGACAGCCCGCATAGACATTGCCCAGCGTATAGGTGGGGAAATAGCCAAAGAGGCCCACCGACCAGTGCACATCTTGCAGAACGCCCAGCGACGGCTTGGGAACTTCGACCCCGAAGTCTTTGAAAAAGCGCGCATTCCACGCTTCTTCCAGATCACCCACCGCCAGATCCCCGGCGATCAGCGCCCGCTCCAGATCGAAGCGCAGCATGACGTGCAGGTTATACTGGATCTCATCGGCCTCCGTCCGGACAAACCCGGGGCCGACACGGTTCAGGGCGCGCGCGAAATCATCAGCGTTCTCAATGCCAAACGCGCCGAACTTCACCTTCATCCGGGCAAACAGCCACTTGGCGAAGGCCGGGCTGCGGGCCAGCTGGTTTTCATAGATCCGGCTCTGGCTCTCATGCACCCCCATGGACGCGCCTGCGCCAATCGGCGTCAGCGCATAGGCCGGGTCCACCTGCTGTTCGTATGTGGCATGCCCGACCTCATGAATCGTCGAATAAAAACAATTGAATGGGTCTTTCGGATCGGTCCGCGTGGTGATCCGCACATCCGCGCCCGAGCCGCTGGAAAACGGGTGCACCGCCTTGTCGATCCGTCCGCGGGTCAGGTCATAGCCGAAGACCTCCGCCAGTTCCTGGGCCATGGCCAGTTGCGCCTCTTCGGGGAAAGATCCTTTCAGGTCCGCAGGGTGCGCCACCCCCAACACCTTGTCGCGCAGCGCCACCAGACGCGGGCGCAAGGCATCGAACATCGTCTCCAACCCCGCCGCCGTTGCGCCCGGCTCGAAATCGTTCAGCAGCGCGTCGTAGAGGTCACCCCCCGCCGCCAGCGCCGCGGCTTCCTCCCGCTTCAGCGCCACCACCTCGGCCAGACGCGGCGCGAAGGCCGCCACATCGTCTGCGGCACGGGCGGCGGCCCAATCCCCCTGCGCCAGACTGGTGACGCGCGCGATCGCGGCGGCCAGATCGGCGGGCACCTTGGTCGCGCGGTCATAGCTGCGCCGGATGTGGCGGATCTGGGCGGCCTGCACAGCGTTGTCCGGCGCGATGGCCGCCAGCCAGTCGCCCAGTTCCGGTGCGCAGCGGCGGGCATGCAGAACTTGCTCCATCGCCGCCATTTCCTCGGCCCGCTGCGCCGCCGCACCGCGCGGCATCACCGTTTCCTGATCCCAGCCCAGACGACCGGCGACTTGCGCCAGCGCCTCGGTCTGCCGCGCATGAGCCATCAGGCTGTCATATTGGGTCATGGGCGCCCCCGCACGCTTTGCTGGATCGGATACTGGCTAAGGAAGCGGGCGCGCAGGATCAGGGTCCACAGGGCGACCGCGCCCAATTGGTGGGTCAGCGCGATGTGCAGTTGCGCAGCGTACAGCACCGTGCCGATGCCCAGCACGATCTGTCCGAACAGCATCACCGCCATCCAGTCGAATGCCCGTGCCGTGGCCCGGTTGGCCGACCGCCGCCCGCGCAGCCAGGTCACAACCCCGAACGCAAACAACAGATAGCCGGTCACGCGATGAATGAACTGCACTAGCGCGGGGTTTTCAAAGAAATTTCGCCAGAACGGGTCGATGTCGAAGGCAGAGCCCGGGAAGACCTGCCCGGCCATTAGCGGCCAGTCGGTGAAGCTGCGCCCGGCGTCGATCCCGGCGACCAGCGCGCCCAGAAGGATCTGGATGAACGCTAAGTGCATCACCCCGGTGGACATGGAAAAGAGCTTCGCATCCCGGCTGCGCCGCGCGGTCATCAGCGCGGCATCCTTGCGGCCCAGCAGGAACATGAACCACGCGATCGTGCCAAGGATCGCGAAGGCCAGCCCCAGATGCACCGCCAATCGGTAGGAGGCCACATCGGTGCGCCCGTCCGAGAGCCCTGAAGACACCATCCACCAGCCGATCGCCCCCTGCAGGCCGCCCAGCCCGCCCAGCAGCAAAAGCCGCCCGGTCCAGCCCGGCGGGATCTTGCGCGCCGCCAGAAAGCCCGCGAAGCCCACGGCCCAGACCAGCCCGACCGCACGGCCCAGTTGCCGGTGCCCCCATTCCCACCAATAAATGAACTGGAACTCGGCCAGGGTCATGTCTTTGTTCTGGATCTGAAATTCCGGGCTTTGCTGATATTTTCCGAACTCGTCGGCCCAGGCATCGGCGCTCATCGGCGGCACGGCACCGGTGACCGGGCGCCATTCGGTAATCGACAGGCCGCTATCGGTCAGACGTGTCAGGCCGCCCACCATGATCATCGCAACGACCATGACGAACAGCACCGCCAGCCAGATCTGGACGCCGCGCCGGGCGCCGCTGCCTTTGATATCGATCAGCCCGCCCTTTGGCGGGGTGGAGGCGGGTTTCGCGGTCTCGCCCACCTCTTCGAAAATGCTGCGCTTCTTCTGGGTCATCTCAAACCTCCGGTTGCGGCGCACCCTAGGGGCCGGACCCGCACTCATCAAGCAAGGGGCCTAGCCGCCCCGGTCTTTCCAACGCACCATTTGCCGCATCACCCCGTGCAGGATCTGCACATCGGCGCGGGTCAGCGGCATGCGCGACCAAAGATTGCGCAGATTGGTCTTCATGTGCCCGGCCTTGGCTTCGGGAAAGAAGAACCCGGCGTCGGCCAGCCGGTCTTCGTAGTGATCGGCCAGCTTGTCGATCTCCACGCTGGTGGCCCAGTCCGTCCCCGCCAGTTCGACCCGGTCATGGGCGATCTCGGCGGTCTGGCGGCGCCATTCATAGGCCATCAGCAGAACGCATTGCGCCAGGTTGAGCGATGCGAAATCCGGGTTCACCGGTACTGAAATGATGGCATTGGCCCGCGCCACGTCGTCGTTTTCCAGCCCCGCGCGTTCGGGCCCGAAAAGAACCGCCACCTTCCCGCCCGCGGCGCTGTGGGCGCAGGCCTGCGCCATGGCTTCTTCGGGCGACAGGATGGGTTTGGTCAGCCCGCGCATCCGCGCTGTTGTGGCCAGCACCAGCGTGCAATCGGCGACCGCATCGGCGGTTGTATCCGAATGCTGGGCATCGTCCAGAACCCGCCCGGCCCCGCTGGCCAGCGCCACGGCGCGGGAATTGGGCCAGCCGTCGCGCGGCGCCACCAGCCGCATCCGGTCCAGCCCGAAATTCCACATCGCGCGCGCCGCCGCCCCGATGTTTTCACCCATTTGCGGGCGGACGAGGACGAAGACGGGCGGGTTGGGCGGCGCGTGGGACATGGCGGCGATCTAGTCCAGCCCGAGGCGAAGCACAATGGGCCGGGCTTGTGCTGGACGGGGCTGGGCAGAGCCGATAGGAGAGCGGGAAACCGCGAAAGACCGTCACATGCCCGATCAGGATCGCCCGCAGATCTATCTGCTGACCCCCAGCCATTTCGACGCCGAAACATTTGCGCCGCTGCTGGCCGCCGCGCTGGACGCGGTCGACATCGCCTGTCTGCGCCTGCGCCACGGCGGCAGTGATGAGGCCAGCATCGCGCGGGCCGCGGACGCGCTGCGCGCCATTGCCCATGACCGCGACGTGCCGCTGGTGATCGACACGCATCTGGGGCTGGTCGACCGGCTGGGCCTTGACGGGGTGCATCTGACCGACATGGCCAAATCGGTGCGCAAATGCCGTGATGCCCTGGGCCCGGATGCCATTGTCGGCGCTTTCTGCGGCGCCTCGCGCCATGACGGGATGGTCGCCGGTGAAGCGGGTGCCGATTATGTCAGCTTCGGCCCGGTGGGCACCACGGCTCTGGGCATGGGGGATCCCGCGCCGCAGGACCTTTTTGCTTGGTGGAGCGAAATGATCTCGCTCCCCGTGGTGGCGGAAGGTGCGCTGAGCGTGGATCTGGTCCGCGCCCTGTCACCCGTCACCGATTTCTTCGCCTTCGGAGACGAGGTCTGGCTGGCAGAAGATCCGATTGCAGCGCTGAAGGCCCTGGACGCCGCGATCGGCTAGCCTTCCGGGGGCGCCACAGGCCGCTGTGCGGCGATACCTGCCCGCACCTGATCTTCCGCCGCGCGCGCGAGCGTCTTGCGGTCCCCCATCCGCGCCACGGACAGCGGCGGATGATAGATGACCTCGACCGCGCCCTGACGCGGCGATGCCAGCACTTTCACCAGATGCGGTCCGAACGCCATGTCGCCCCACCAGCCGTAAAAGCGCGGATCCGCACCTTCGGGTGCGTGATAGATGACGGAGACCGGCTGAATCTGCATCCGCGCGACCGCGTCAGTGTCGAAAAACGCCGCGAAGAGCGTAGGCTTGAACGGCAACACGCGGTGTCCGTCGGTGCTTGTCCCTTCGGGAAAGAACATCAGCCGATGGCCGGCGGCAAGCCGGTCCAGAAACACCTGCCGCTGGGCAGCGGCGTGTTTGCGGTCGCGCTCGATGAAGACCGTGCCCGTCGCCCGCGCCAGCCAGCCGATACCGGCCCAGCCCGCGACCTCGGCCTTGGCAACGAAATAGATCCGCTTGCGGGCGTTCAGCGCGAAAATGTCCAGCCAGGACCCGTGATTGGCCACAGCCGCGCCGGGACCGGTCATCGGTGTCCCCTTGGTGACGAACCCGATTCCCATGATCCGAAAGGCGGTGCGGCAGACAAATTTGGTGATGTAGGGCGTCACCGGGCGGTGCAGGCCGAAGAGCGGCCGTTCAAAGAGCCGCAGGAGAAGCAGAAGCCCCAAGCCACCGAAGGTCAGCACGCCAAGCGCACCGCCGCGCAGGATCACCCGCAGCCAGCCGCCGACGCCGATTGCCGCGTCTTCCGGCGGCGGGTCGCCATACCAGGTCGGATCGCTCACCCGTCCAGTCCGCGCGTATAGATCGCCCTTTGGCGCGGGCTCATCCGTTCGACATCCAGCACCAGACACACATCGGTGGTGTTGAACGCATGATCGACGAAGGCACCGTCGCCGACAAATCCGCCCAGCCGCAGATATCCCTTGATCAGCGCCGGGACCGCCCGCATCGCCGCGGCCCGGTCGAAGCTGCCTTCGGGAAGCCGGTCCAGCGACTGATAATATTGCGGCAATGTCCGCACCCGCAGATCCGGCGGCGCCAGATGCCGGTGGTGCAGCAGTGACAGCGGCGCGGCGAGCGGTTCGGGATCGGTGCCGTGAAAGCTCGCCGTGCCGAAAAGGATCTCGATCCCATGCGCCAGGGTATAGGCCGCAAGCCCGTTCCAGATGTGAAACATCGCCGAACCGCCCCGGTATTCGGGCCGCAGGCAGGACCGCCCCAGTTCCAGAAGCTTCCGCCCCCCCGCCAACAGCGGGGCCAAATCGTATTCGCCCGCCGTATAAAAACCGCCCGCCGCATCGGCCTGATCGCCCCGCATCAGCCGATAGACGCCGACGACATGATCCAGACCGCCATCGTCGCGCGCCGGATCCACCAGAATCATATGCTCGTAAAACGGGTCGTATTCATCTGCTTCCAGCCGGCGGGCGTGATCGACCAGCGCCCCGTCGCTGCCCAGTTCCTTGACGAACACGTCATACCGGCAGCGCTGCGCCCCCAGATAATCGCGTTCGTCCTGCGCAAGGCGGATCTGGAAAGTTGCGGGATCGGAACTCATGCGGGCCATTGGTTCAAGCTGTCGCAGTTCTTAGAAAGACGGGCGCTGGTTGGCAAGCTGCGCGCCGGACTGCAATTTGACACATGTAAAGGCTGTGTTAACACTGGCGTGCAACCGTCACGGTACAAAAACGATCTCCAGATCGACCCTGCCCGTCTGTATCACCACCTTGCCCATGTGTTCGAAATTCACCGTCACCTTGCCGTCGACATTCGACTGCACCTGTCCCAGCCCCCAATCCGGCTGTGTCGGATGACGGACCAGAACACCGGGCTCTAGCAGCGAGTTCATTCAGTTTCCTTCCCGAGTACGCACACGACACCTACCTTTTCTGATTGGAACCGGCAATGAATGCGCGCCCGAAAAACCTTGAAGCTTTGCTCGGATCCCGGATCTGCCACGATCTGATCAGTCCCATAGGCGCCATCGGCAACGGGTTGGAGCTGATCTCGCTCACCGCCGCCGCCCATGGGCCGGAAATGGAGATGATTCAGGAAAGCGTGACCAATGCGCAGGCGCGGATCCGGTTTTACCGCGTCGCCTATGGGGCAAGCACGCAAAACCAGAGCATCGCCAATTCCGAGATTCGCGACGTTCTGTCAGGGATCTATGGCCGCAACCGGCTGAGTCTCGACTGGCAAGCCGATGGCGAGGTGCGGCGCGACAATGCCAAGCTGATCTTCCTGCTGCTGCAATGCGTCGAAGCCAGCCTGCCCTATGGCGGCACGATCACTGTATCGCGCGATGTGTCGGACTGGACGATTGTCGGCGCGGGCAGCAAGTTCCGCGATCTGACCGCGCTGTGGGGTCTGGTGACAGGGGCGGCAGAGCCCGAAGATCTGACCCCCGATCAGATCCAGTTCGCCCTGGCCGCGCTGCAGGCCGACGACATGGGGCGCACGGTATCGGTGCAACACGCGGCCGACCGTATCGTGGTTGGCTTTTAGCGCCGGTCCTGCGGCGGTCGTCGCGCGGGCGCGCTGGCTCTATTCAGCTGCCAACTGTGCCGCACCGGCGACAAGATCCAGCGCTTCTGTGACGATCTCAGCCCCCGCGCCCGGTCGGCTGGCCGCGGTAGAAAGATGCCGCCGCCATGCCCGCGCGCCGGGTTTTCCGGCAAAGAGACCCAGCATATGGCGCGTCACCGAATGGACCCGGCCGCCTTCGGCCAGATGCGCGTCGATATAGGGGATCATCGCCCTTGCCACCGCCTCGGGCTCAGGGCCGGGTGCGCCGCCAAAAATGCGTGCATCGGCGTGTTGCAGGATCTCCGTCGGGCTGTGATAGGCCGCGCGGCCGATCATCACCCCGTCCATTCCTTGCGCGAGGAACGCTTCGGCCTCGTCCAGCGATCCCACGCCACCGTTGATAGACAGGTGCAGATCCGGGAACGCGGTTTTCATCCGCAGCACCAATGCATAATCCAGCGGCGGCACATCACGGTTTTCCTTGGGGCTCAGCCCCTGCAGCCATGCCATCCGCGCATGGACGATCACCCGCTGCACCCCTGCGCTGCGCAATGTTTCCAGAAACCGGGGCAACACTTCGGCCGGGACCTGATCGTCCACGCCGATGCGGCATTTGACCGTGATCTCGGCGCTTGGCGCGGCCTCGGCCATGGCCGACACGCAGTCCGCAACCAGCGGCGGGTCCTTCATCAGAACCGCCCCGAAACAGCCCGATTGCACCCGGTCCGACGGACAGCCAACATTCAGATTGACCTCGCCATAGCCGTCCTCCGCCGCCATCGCGGCGGCCTGCGCCAGTTCGTGCGGATCCGACCCGCCCAGTTGCAGCGCCACCGGCTGCTCCACGGGATCGAAGCGCAGCAAATGCCGTGCGCCCCCCTTAACCAGCGCGGGGGCCGTCACCATTTCGGTATAAAGCAACGTCTCGCGCGACAGCAGCCGGTGCAGATACCGGCAATGACGGTCGGTCCAATCCATCATAGGGGCAACCGACAAGCGCTCTGCATACCGCAATGCGTCACGGCCGGGAGGCATCACAGCAATCGTGGTGGACATGGACATCGGCTCCTTCGGCGCGGGGCGGGCGGTACTTTGTATCCGCTGCGCACGCCGATGGCCATGGGGCGCGCCGGTCAGTCCAGTTCGGACAGCTGATCGTGCAGATCTTCGACGGATTTCAGATACGCGAGCCCCTGGCGGCCCAGGCATTTCATCACTTCGAGGCTGAGCAGACGCAGTACCGACATCGCCCCAAGATAGGAATCCGTGGCCTGCGGGGTTTCAACCAGACAGGACAGCGTCCAGGTGCACAGCGCCGGTGTTTCCCGGATGCTGCCATCCGCAAGCAGCACGACGCGCGCGCCAGTCCCGGTCACCGCACGCACCAGCCGGCCAAATCCCGCCGGGCGCCGCCGCAGGCCGATGATCAAAACCACGTCCCCCGATCCGACGGCGGCAATGGATTCGGCCAGGGTCTGTCCCGGACGCACCATGCGGACCACGCCGGGGCGGAAATTCGACAGCGCGGCTGTCATGTAGTCGGCCAGAAAATGACTGTTTCGAAAACCGGCCAGATGCACCCGGGGTGCCCTGGCCATGGCCTCGGCGATCTCGCGCAGGGTAACGGGGTTCAGGCGCGAAAGGGTGGTTTCCAGAAGCTCCACCTCCTCGGCGACGATGCCCGACAGAGCGCCGCCCTGCCCATCGGTCCGCGCGAGATAGAGCGGAGAGCCCCGTTCGCGCAGCCGCCGCGCCGCCAGACGCGCTTCGTCATAGTTGCCATACCCCAGGCGGCGGAACAGCCGCGACACGGTGGCGTTCGACACTCCCGACCGCGTCGCCAGTTCCGATGCGGTCCACACTGCCAGATCGCCGGGACTGTCCAGCACCAGATTGGCCACCCGCCGTTCGCCGTCCGGCAATTCGGCGAATGCCGCGTGAACGCGCTGCGTCAGGGATCGATCCGCACCGGGCGATGAATTTTTAGGCATGAGCCAGATCCGCACTCGCAAGAAACATTTCTTTCTTTTATGGTAAATGAAAACTTCTTTTCATCAACCCGTCGAATGAGGGATCCGGGGGATACCGATGGAGGAACTGGCCACCAGGGCGCGCATCTGGAGCCTGCGGGTGAATTGGCTCGTCGAACGCATTTGCGTGGGGCTTCTGATCGCGCTGGTGCTGGATGTGTGGCTGGGCGTTCTGGCGCGGTATGTCATTCCGCTGCCCCTGACCTTTACCGAAGAACTGGCGCGCTATCTGATGATCTGGATGGCGCTTCTAGCGGTCAGCAGCGGCATCGCCTATCGCGAACATATCGGGGTCGAATTCGTATTTTCCCGGTTGCCCGCCGGTCTGCGCCGCGTGCTTGCGGTGGGGTTTGACGCGGTGGCGCTGGCGTTCTTTCTGGCGCTGCTCTTCTACGGCATCGGCTTTGCGGAACGCGGGTTTTCCCGCCTGACGATGATATACGCCATTCCCAAAGGCTATCCCTTCCTGGGTGTGCCGCTGGCGGCGTTCTTTGCTTGCCTGCAACTGCTGCTGATGATGGTGCATGACTGGGCCGCCGCCCGGCCGCCCGAAACGGCGGCGGCGACCCTGCCCCCCAATCCCAGCGATACGGGGGAAAATTGATGGGCATGGTTCTGGTACCGCTTGCTTTTTTCGGCTTTCTGGCCTTTGGCATGCCGGTCGGTTTTGCCATTGGAGTCGCTGGCATGGTCGGGATCCTGGACATGGGGCCGCGCTTCATGACCATGGCGCCCGACCGCCTGTTCGCCGGGCTGGACCTGTTCCCGTTTCTCGCCATGCCCTTCTTCATTCTGGCGGGCGAGATCATGAACCGGTCGGGCATCACCCAGGGTCTGGTGAAGCTGGCGGATGCGCTGGTGGGCTGGATGCGCGGCGGCATGGCCCATTCCAACATGGTGGCATCGGTCATGTTCGCGGGCATCACCGGATCCGCCACCGCCGATGCCGCCGCTTTCGGCAACACGCTGGTCCCGGCGATGCAAAAGGCCGGCTATTCGCGCCCCTATGCCTGTGCGGTCACTGCCGCCGGGTCGATCATCGGTCCGACCATCCCGCCATCGACGCTGGCCATCATCTATGGCTCGATCATGGGGGTGTCCATCGCCGGCCTTTTTGCCGCCGGGATCCTGCCGGGGCTCTTGATCTGTGCGATCTGCATGGGCGTCATCGCCCTGACCGCGCGACGCAAGGGCCTTCCCAAGGGCGACGGGCGCCCCAGCCTGCGCACCGTGGCCGCCGCCCTGCGCGAAGGGTTTCTGGCGGCGCTTCTTCCGGTCTTCATCCTGGGATCGATCCTGGGCGGCTGGGCCACCCCGACCGAGGCCGCGGCCATTGCCGTCGCCTACGCGCTGTTTGTGGGGGGCGTGATCTATCGCGCGCTCAGCTGGTCGGACCTCTATCAGATCGCCGTGCGCACCACCCGCATCACCGGGGTGATCTTTCTGATCATCGCCTCGGCGTCGATCCTTGGCTGGTGGATGACCTTCAACCGTATCCCGCAGATGATCGCCGAAGGCATGCTGAGCCTGTCTGACAACCCCATGGTCATCATCGCGCTGATCCTTGCGCTGCTGCTGCTGATCGGTCTGGTGATGGACATCAACGCCACGCTGATCATCCTGGCCCCGGTTCTGGCGCCGCTGACGGTCAAGATCGGCATGGACCCGGTGCATGCGGGGATCATGATCATTCTGGCGCTGAATATCTCGCTCATGACACCACCGGTCGGGGCCTGCCTCTTCGTGCTGGCGTCGGTGACCGGAGAGAAGGTCGAAGCGATCACCCGCGAGCTGTGGCCCTTCATTCTGGCCGAGGTCGCGATCCTGCTGGTGATCGCCTTCTGGTCCGATCTGACGCTGTTCATCCCCCGCCTGCTTGGGCTGTAGGCAGGCAAATCCAACAGGAAAGGAAACGCCGATGTCTTTGATGAAAACCTTCGCCGCGGGGCTGGCTGCGGCCTGTCTGGGAAGCGGCGCCTTCGCTGCCGATGTGACAATCCGTCTGGCGCATCTGAACCCTGAAGACCCGTTCGCCAGCCATTCCGGCACCATGGCGGCCGTGTTCAAGTCGCTGGTGGAAAGCAATTCCAACGGTGCCATCGAAGTGCAGATCTTTCCCAACGGGCAATTGGGCAAGGACAACGAGGTGATCGATCAGGTCCGTGCCGGTCTGGTGGAAAGCACCATTTCAAGCTCCGGCGGCATGGCGCAGCATTACCCGCTGGTCGGCGTTTTCGACATCCCCTTCGCCTTTCCCAATATCGGCGTGGCCAGCAAGGTCATCAGCAAGGACAGCAGTTTCGGCCAGAAATTCGTGGCGGATCTGGAAGCCAAGACCGGCCTGAAAGTGCTGGGCCTGATCGATTCCGGCGGCTTCTTCGCCTTCACCAATTCGAAAAAACCGATCTCCAGCGTGGAGGATATGGAGGGTCTTCGTATTCGTACGATGACCCTCCCTACCCATGAGGCGATCATCTCCTCTCTGGGCGGTCAGCCGACGCCGCTGCCCTGGGCCGAGGTCTATACCGCGCTGCAGACAGGCGTCGCGGACGGCCAGATGAACCCGGTGCCGATCATCGCCTTCGCCAAGTTCGACGAGGTGCAGAAATACCTGTCGATCACCAACCATGTGATCACGCCGTATATCTGGACCATGAACCCGGATTTCTATGCCGGCCTCAGCCCCGAACAGCAGACGCTGGTCAACTGGGCCGCCGACGTGGCGACGGAGTCGGGACGCGCCATGAGCCGGGTGATCGAAGCCTCGGACCGTGGGCTTCCCGCGCTGGCGGCAAAGATGGATGTCAACGTGGTATCGCCGGACGAACAGGCCAAATTCGCCGCCGCCGCCCAGCCCGCCGTGCGTGCGCTGATCGAAAAGCAGTATGGCGCCGAAGGGACCGCGATGCTGGATGCGCTTCTGACCTCCATCGACGAAGAAAAAGCACGTTACTGATTGCTTTGTTGACTGTTTCCCCGGCCGGATGTCCCACTCCGGCCGGGTCCCACGACATCCGGGCCGGTGCCCGGTGTACCAGAGGATTACATGCCAGACGCTTCCCAGACGGGTCCCGGCCCGCTTACCTTTCATCTCAACCCCAACGGCGCCAGATCGGCGCCGTGGTCTGCTGCGCAGGACGACATTCTGAACGACACCGGGCTGACCCGGGCCCGGGCGACGATTGCCGCCTGGCCGGGATATGCCCCGACACCCCTTTACCCATTGCCGGGTCTGGCCGCGCGGACGGGCATCGCGGCGCTGCATTACAAGGATGAAGGCCTGCGCTTCGGACTGGGCAGCTTCAAGGCTCTGGGCGGCGCCTATGCGGTCGCACGGCTGCTGCAGACCCAAGTTGAAACACGGCTGGGACAGCCGGTGCCCATGACCGCCATTCTGGACGGCAGCCATGCGGATCTGATCGCCGGGATCACCGTCTGCTGCGCCACGGACGGCAATCACGGCCGATCGGTGGCCTGGGGCGCGCAGACCTTCGGCTGCGGATGTGTCATCTTCATTCATGCCACCGTGTCCGGCGGCCGGGAGGCCGCGATTGCGGCCTATGGCGCGGAAGTGCGCCGCACGCCGGGCAATTACGACGACAGCGTGCGGATCGCACAGGACACCGCCGCCCGGGAAGGGTGGTTCGTGGTGTCGGACACCTCCTATCCCGGGTATATGGCGGTGCCTAAAGACGTGAT
This sequence comes from Paracoccaceae bacterium, assembly GCA_020425105.1. Lineage (GTDB taxonomy): Bacteria > Pseudomonadota > Alphaproteobacteria > Rhodobacterales > Rhodobacteraceae > Meridianimarinicoccus. The sequence continues at coordinate 1,105 of JAGQRU010000164.1, read as the reverse complement.
GCAGGGCTATGAAGTCATGGCCGCCGAGGCCTTCGACGCGCTTGACGTTCCCCCCAGCCACATCTTCCTGCAAACCGGCGTCGGCGGTATGGCGGCGGCGGTGACCGCATTGGCCAAGCGCCGCTGGGGACCGGAGCGTCCCATTATTGTCTTGTGCGATCCCGATCACGCGGCCTGCTGGCTGGAAAGTTTTCGCGCCGGGCGCCCGGTCGCGGTGGCGGGCGATCTGGACACGCTTCAGGCAGGTCTGGCCTGTGGCGAGGTTTCGGCGCTGGCATGGATCATTCTGACCGACCACTCGGATGCCGCCTTGTCGGTGCCCGATACGGCGGCGGTGGACGCGATGCGCCTGCTGGCCGTCCCGTTCGACAACGATCCGCCCATCGCCGCCGGGGAATCCGCCGTGGCGGGGCTGGCGGGTCTTCTGGCGGCGATGGCTGACGGGCCGACCCGCGCGGCGCTCGGGCTGACCGCAGCAACGCGGGTGCTGGTCTTCGGCACCGAAGGCGACACGGACCCGGCGCTTTATCAAGAACTGGTCGGGCGCAGCGCCGCGCAGGTTCGTGCGGGGGCCGCATGAGCCGCGGGTTTCTGGTTGCCGGTGCCCAGATGGGCCCGATTGCGCGCGACGACAGCCGCGCCAGCGCTGTGGCACGGCTGGTCGCTCTGCTGCGCGAGGCGGCGGGACGCGGCGCGAAGCTGGTCGTTTTCCCGGAACTGGCGCTGACGTCGTTCTTTCCGCGCTGGTACATGGAAGACCCCGAAGACGTGCAGCGCTGGTTCGAAACCGACATGCCGTCGGCCACGACACGGCCGCTGTTTGACATGGCGGCGCGGCTGGGGGTTGGCTTTCACCTCGGTTACGCCGAACTGACCCCGGATGGCCGCCGGTTCAATACCGCGATCACCGTCGACGGATCCGGCCGGGTGATCGGCACCTATCGCAAGATCCACCTGCCGGGGCACCGCGACAACGAACCCTGGCGCCCGTTCCAGCATCTGGAAAAGCGGTATTTCGAAAAGGGCGATCTGGGCTTTCCGGTTTTCGATGGCTTCGGCGGAAAGATCGGTATGTGCATTTGCAACGACCGCCGCTGGCCGGAGA
>JAGQRU010000021.1 GCA_020425105.1 Paracoccaceae bacterium | reverse complement strand
CCCTTGCCAGCTTCATCACCGGCCAGACGCTGATCATCGACGGCGGCCGGCAATTCCTGTGAGACGCCCGATGCCCGAAATCACCTTCATCGAAGCCGACGGCACCGCCCGCAAGGTCGCTGCCACCCCCGGCGAAAGCCTGATGGTCGCCGCCACCCGTGCTGGCGTGGCCGGAATCATCGGAGAATGCGGCGGTAGCTGCATGTGCGCGACCTGCCATTGCTATCTCGAGGCAGGGACCCTGCCCCCGCCCGAGGAGCTGGAGGCGGAAACGCTGGAATTCAACGCCGAGAACCCCCGCCCCGAAAGCCGACTGACCTGTCAGGTCGTGGCAATCGACGGCATGGCGGGGATCGTCCTGCGGGTGGCCGGGCGATGAGCGGTGTCGTGATCGTCGGAGCCGGCCATGGCGGCAGCCAGTTGGCCGTGTCGCTGCGGGCCGAAGGCTATGCGGGGCAGATCACGCTGATCGACGCAGGAGATGACCTGCCTTATCACAAGCCACCCCTGTCCAAGACCTTCCTGAAATCGGCCGATGCCGCGCCACAGATACTGCGGGCCGCCGTCGTCTATGACGAGGCCGGGGTGATGCGCGTGACGGGCACCGTCACCGCAATTGACCCGGCGGCGCGGGTGGTCACGATGGACGGCAGGGCAATCCCTTATGACGATCTGGTGCTGGCCACCGGGGCAAAGAACCGGATGTTGCCCGATCTTGCCGGGGCCGCGAATGTCCACACCCTGCGCGACCTCACTGATGCCACGCAGATGCGTAACGCCCTGCCGGGGGCGGAAAGGGTGTTGGTGGTGGGGGGCGGCTTCATCGGGCTGGAAACCGCTGCCGCGGTGGCGCAGATGGGCCGGCAGGTAACGGTGTTGGAGGCTGCGCCGCGCGTTCTCGTTCGTGTCGCCGCGCCCGAAACCTCGGAACGGGTGGAGGCCACGCTGCGCGGCCTTGGCATCGACCTGCGCACCGGCTGGCAGGGCAAGGGCTGGCGGCGCGAGGGGGACCGGGTGGTTGCCGTCCTTGGCGCCGAGGGTGAAATCCCCTGCGATATGATCCTTGTCGGCATCGGGGCGGAGGCGGATACCGCGCTGGCCAGCGCTGCCGGGATCACATGCAACCGCGGCATTCTGACCGATGGCCGGCTGGCGACCAGCGCCCACCATGTCTGGGCGATTGGCGATGTGGCCGAGACGCCGCATTGGCAGGCCGACGGCGCCCCCCTGCGGCTTGAAAGCGTCCAGAACGCCACCGATCAGGCCCGCCACCTAGCCAGGCTGCTGACGAAGGGCGACACGGCAGAGTTCCGCACCGTACCGTGGTTCTGGTCCGACATCGGGCCACTTAAACTCCAGATCGCCGGCCTCTCCGACCGCGCCGACCGCCGCCTTGTGCGCGCCGACGATGCGCGGCTGGCGGTGTTCCACTTCCGCGATTGCGTGCTTGTGGCGGTGGAAACCCTGAACAGCCCGGCCGATCACATGCTTGCGCGGCAGGTGCTGGAGGCCGGGCGCACCCCACCCGATGAGGTGCTGATGCAGGGCGCGGCTGCGATCAAGGCTTGGGCGGCGGCGGTGGCTTAACCGCCAAAACCGCGTCGATAATCTTGCGGCGACCGCCCTACCCTGCGGCGAAAGGCGCGGCTGAAATAGGAAGGATCGGCAAAGCCCAGTTGCCAGGCAACCTGCTGCACCGGCATCCGGGTATAGGCCAGCAGGCGGCAGGCCTCATGCACCATCCGCGCCTCGATGCAGGCGCTGGCCGATTGCCCCGCCGCCGCCTGACAGATGCGGTTCAGATGGCGGACCGACAGGGCGAGTTCGGCGGCGAAGCGTTCCAGCGGCCAGTGATCGCGCAGATTGGCCTGGATCAGCGCCTCGAACCGGGCAAAGCGCGGGTCGGATGCGCCGGGTTCGGCGCTGTCGGGCGCGGCGGCAAGAAGCGCGCAGAGGATCAGCGCGACCTGCGCCCGCAATTCGACCTCGCGGAAGGGGCCGCGCCCGGACCAGTCGCGCAGCAGGGTTTCAAACCGCGCCTCGCTGCCCTCGGGCGCATCGCAGACCAGCACCTGCGCGGCGGCGGGGCCGGTCCGGCTGTCCGCCCCGAAGATGGCCGGATGATCCCGGACCGGCAGGGTCAGCACATAACCGTCGGTCCCGGCCGAAAAGGAAAAGCCATGCACCGACCCCGGCGGCAGGTTCAAGACCACGGGCGTTGCCGGATGCAGGGTGCGGCCATCGACCTGAAACACCACATCCCCCGATTTCAGATAGAAAATCTGGTGCAGATGCGCATGGCGATGCGGCGCGATGGTCCAGTCCAGCCCCGCGGCGCGATCGACGATCCGTTCGATGTGCAACAAGTCCGGGAAGGGAATATCCTCACCGTAAAGCTGCCAGACGGGAATCGGAGTTTGCGCGGCCATGTCCTGAAAGTGCCATCATCTGCCCGGCCTGTCCATTCCTGACCGTCCCGGAAACCCCTAGTCTGGACTCAAGTTCTTGGGAGGAGCGCATGGATACCCAGGTTGCCATCATCGGCGGCGGGCCTTCGGGTCTGCTCTTGTCGCAACTGCTGAACCGGGCCGGGATTGCCACGGTCGTTCTGGAACGGTCCTCGCGCGATCACGTCCTGTCGCGCATCCGCGCCGGCATACTTGAATGGGGCACCGTCGAGCTCTTGCGCGAAGCCGGTGTCGCGGCTCGGATGGAGGCCGAGGGGTTCCCGCATGACGGCACCTTTCTGACCAATGCCGAACGCATGGTTCATATCGACTTCAAGGGCCTGACCGGCAAGCAGGTGATGGTCTATGGCCAGACCGAGGTGACGCGCGACCTGTATG
>JAGQRU010000163.1 GCA_020425105.1 Paracoccaceae bacterium | reverse complement strand
AAAACACTGGCGGACGTCCGGGCCGGCATCGCCGCGTGTCGGATATCCTTCACAAGCGTGTTTGGCGCAGGCATGAATGTTGCGCGTCACTTTCGCGGCCTCACGCCCCGACCGACCGGAACGCTCATCCCGGAACTCCCCGGCACAACCATCGAAGAGCGAAGCGGGGCGGGATCTGAGATGTGAGACGGCCCCGACTGAACAGGCGGGCCGTCTCCGTTATGCGTTCGGACAGGTGCCCGCCGTCAATCCCCGGGTGTGGTTGGAGGCGTTACCGGATTTCGGTTCTGCCAGAACACCAGAGCCAGGAAAACGACCGCCAGAAGAAGGAATGTGAGCGAAAGCGGCCGCGTCAGGAACTGGGTCCAGTCCCCTTCGTAAACGATCATGCCGCGGCGCAGGTTGCCCTCTGTCAGCGTCCCCAGGATCAGGCCCAGAATGACCGGCGCCGTGCCAAAGTTGTACCTGTTCAGGAAGAACCCAAGAACGCCGAACACAAACATCAGCCAAAGTTCGAAGACGGAGCCGTTCACACCATACACGCCGATTGCGCAGAACATCAGCACCAGCGGCATCATCATGTGCTTGGGCACTTTCAGGATGCGCACGAAAATCCGAATGCCCAGGAGCTGCAACAGGAACATGGCCACGTTCGCGATGATGAACGACAGAAAGATCGCGTAGACCAGCGAGGCCTGCTCATCAAAGAGTGCCGGGCCGGGACGAACGCCCTGAATGGTCAGCCCCCCCATCAGGACCGCAGTTGCGACCTCCCCGGGGACACCGAGCGTCAGCATCGGAATAAGCGCGCCGCTGGCGGTTGCATTGTTCGAGGTTTCCGACGCGATCAGCCCTTCCGGGTTACCCTTCCCGAAGGTCTCGGGCGACTTCGACATGCGCCGCGCCTGGTCATAGGACAGGAACGACGAGATCGACCCGCCCGCGCCGGGGATCGCGCCGATCACGACGCCGATCAGGGTGGAACTGGTGATCACCTTCCAGGCACGCAACAGCATGCCAAGTGGTGGCCTGGCGGAGGAGAAATCCTGTGGCGCGGATTTTTGCCCGTCGCCGCCACCAAAGGATGCGAGATCTTCGAAGATCTGCGACACGGCGAAGAGGCCGATCAGGGCCGGAAGCAGGTTGATCCCGGTGATCAGATCCGGCTGCCCGCCCGTAAACCGGAGCGTACCGGTCATCGGGTCAGCGCCGACCATCGCCAGGAAGAGACCAAGCAGCCCCGCGACCAGCCCCCGCAGCATCGAACCCGACGACACGGATGCGATCACCACCAGACCGAAGACGCCAAGCGAAAAGAACTCAGCAGGTCCGAACCTGAGCGCAAACCGGGCGATTGGTGGAGCCAGAAGGATAAGAAGGACCGCACCGAGCATGCCGCCGATAAAGGACGCCGTGATGGACAACCCCAGTGCTTCGCCGGCCCTGCCGTTGCGGGCCATCGGGAAACCGTCGAGCGTCGAGGCGACAGAAGATGGCGTTCCGGGAATACCCAGCAAGATCGCCGGTACCGCGCCGCCGGCGATCGCACCGCAAAAGGCGCCCAGCAGCGTGCTGATCCCAAGCACGGGGCCCATCCCGTAAGTCAGAGGGATCAGCAGGGCGATGGCCATCGCGGCCGTAAGCCCCGGCAGCGCCCCCATCACGAGCCCAAGAAAGGTCGCTGCAAAGATCGCCAGAATGACGGCGGGATCTGCGACCTGGTAGATAGCTGAGATAACATTTTCCATTGCTTGTTCTCTTATCAACTACGGGAAGACCAGGCCGAACCCGAAGGAAAACACCGCATAGCTTGCGCCGGTTGCGACGACGGAGACCGCGGCCGCGTTCAGCAGAAGGCGGCGCGAGATCATCTGTTTCCCCACGGGCGTGAGGAAAGCTGCGCAGGCAAGAATTGCGAGAAACAGGAAGACGACGGTGGCCGCCAGGAAGCCAACCGTATCGAGGATCGCGACATACACCGCCAACAGAGCAGCAATGGCCGCGACGGCCAGAAGCTGACGACCGCTCAACCGCTCATCCGATGATCCGGCAAGCTCGCGCCGTGCGTCCTGTACCAGGATCACCAGCATGCAGATCACCGCTAGCGCGCTAACGACTGCCGGGCAATCGGCCGGTCCGATGACGCTGATCCCGCCTGATCGTGGCAATGCCAGAGAACTCGAGAACCCATACCCGGCCAATGCAAGCAGGGTGATGTCGAAGGCCAGCCGGCCTGACAGATACTTCATGGTGCGCTCACTTCCTTGGAAATCGCCGCCCCTGCGCCTAGAGAGGCGCGGGGCGGCAGATATTGAAGCTTACTGCTGTGCAGCGACTTCCTGGGTCAGGGGCAGCATGACCGCTGCACCGTTTTCCACGAAGGCCCGCAGATCGTCACCGAAGAGCGGACGAAGCTCAGTTCCAAGGTTCGCCGCGGCCTCCTGAAAAGTCGGATCGGAGACGGCTTGCTTCAACGCATTTTCCCAAGCGGCAATCACTGCCGGGTCGACCCCCGCCGGTGCCGCGATGCCGCGCCACTGCTGCACGGTCAGATCATACCCTTTGTCGGTGAACGTAGGCACGTTTTCCAGAAGCGCCGACTCGCCGGTCGAGACGAGGGGAACGAGTCCGCCGTCGCCCTGAACCGCGGACACCACGTCGGACGGGGACAGAACGACCCCCTCGATATGCCCGCCGAGAGCTGCCGCGCTGGCTTCGGCCGCGCCGCCATAGGGCACGAACTGCACGTCGAGCCCCAGTGCTTTCGCGGCAGCAATCGTCATGATGTGCGTTGAGGAACCAACCCCCGCGAAGCCGAGCCGGACCTTGTGGTCCTTGGCGTAGGCGACGAAGCTGTCGAGATCGGTCCAGTCGTCGGACTTGCGCACGGTCAGCACGTAGGGCTCAAGTACCAGGGCGGCGATATAGTCAAAGTCTTCGATCTGGAACGGTACGTTTCCCATTCCGACCAGCGTGTAGAATGCGTTGTTCGGGATGGTCACCGTGTACCCATCAGGGTCCTTGGCAAGGGCTTGCATCATGCCAACCGCTCCGCCGCCGCCAGAGACGTTCCGCACCGCGACGTTGACGCCAAAAGCCTTTTCGAGCGGCTGTTCGAGGGCGCGCACGAAGCTGTCGGTCCCACCGCCTGCGCCATACTGAACGATAATTGTGATGTCTTTGCTCGGGAAAGTGCCCTGAGCGATCGCGGCAGTGCTGGAAAGCGCAGCGACGGTGAGCGCCGCCGCGAGAAGTGTCCGTTTCATATAGGTAATCCTCCCTGATCGGAAACGGCCGAGACAAGCCTGTTTCAACGCAACTCCACTGATTTCACAGATGATCAATGTTGTCAAGATTAGTAAAAATTAGTATTGGCATGCTGCCGTGCCGTGACGGCTAAAAATATGGAAAAAAACATGTTTAGAACAGCGCCCGGCCGATTGTCCGGTGCCGTCGAGCGGCATGGCAGATCAGAACCGGCGGCAAGGAAAGTGGTGCAAGCGAACGAACGAATCGGCTGTTGCGAATGGAAAAAGGCGGGAGCGCAACTGGGGGAGTGGATTGCGCTGTTGACCAGCGACCGAGCTCCACGCGGCGCCCATCCTGAGATGGGGCTTTTCGAAGGCTCCGTTTTGTTGGCTGGCCGGTGCCTAGCATAGGCATCGGGCGATTGCCGGGCGCTTCTATCATCGAGGTTGTGACAGGACAAAGCAATCGCAAGCTTCAACCGGTCAACTGAGCCGGGAACCTGGGATCGGCCCGGAGACGATGGCGAACCGGCGAGAGCGTCCTCGTGTAGGGTTTGGCGGGGCAGGGACGCAGGACGAGCATTCAGCCGTCCCCAGCACGGAGGCGGACGTTATGATCGCCGAGTTTCACTGCCGCTCGCTGTTTCTGTTCGAGGACTGCCTGTCTGCCATCGGCGTTTTGCGTATTGGTTTCATGAATCCCAGGGCGGCTGAAACCAACCGCTACCGCGTCGCTGCCATCGACTGAACCCGCAAGCTCGCATTGGCCATCTGGTGCAGAAGACGCAGCACAAGATCGCTTCGGATTTCCGCGATGTGTGTGACTTCGCTCGACACCTGAAGACACTCAATGACCTCACCCCTGAAGGAAATATCCTCAAGATCGTCAGAACAGAACCGGATCGAGATTTCTCGATCCTGTCCTCCAAGTGCAGGGGGCCGACGTCTAGAGGGCCACCTTGGGAAGTTCCTTGAGCGACGCCAGATTGATGACCAGCGCGGGGTCGATCTTCCCCCCAAAGAAGTCCAAGACGTTCTGAACCGACGCCAAAGCCGTGCGTTCACCAGCCTCCGCCGTCAGCCCTGCGATGTGGGGGCTCAGGACGACCCGATCGAGTGTCAGAAGTTCATTCGACGCATCCGGTGGCTCCGCCTCGAACACATCGATACCGGCTGCCGAGATCTGGCCCGATTTCAGCGCGGCGATAAAGGCGCTTTCGTCCACCACGCCGCCCCTCGCGGTATTCACGAGAATGACGCCAGCCTTCATCCTGGCGAATTCGTCGGCGCCAAGCAGCGGACGATCCGTTTTTGGGGCGTTGACGGAAATCATATCGGCCCAAGCAAGCCCGGTGTTCAGATCGCAGGGCGATGCGACGGCATCTTTTGGCCATCCCTGCCGTTCAAGGAAAGGATCGCAGGCCCTGATTTGCATGCCGAAGGCGGATGCCATATGGGCGAGATGTCGCCCGATCCGCCCGTATCCGACAATCAACAGCCGCTTGCCGTGCAGTTCGACGGCTTCGAGCGAACTGCGCCACCCCCAATTGCCGTTGGTCGTGGATGCATGCGCCAGCACCGCCCTTTTGGCAGCGGCCATGAGCATCATCATCCCGTGTTCGGCAACTGAAATCGAATTGACATCGCCGACAATCGTCAGAGCAATCCCCTTGTCGTTCAGGGCTTGCAGATCGACCGCGTCATACCCCACGCCATGCCGCGAAACGATCTTGAGCCGGTCGCCCTGTGCCACCGTTTCCGCTGAAAGCGGCTGCGTCCGGATCACCAGCGCGTCGGCTTTGCCGATCAGGGGCCGATAGCTTTCTTCCGTGATATCCTCGACATAGTCGAATGTCACATCCGGCGACGCCTCCAGAAGGGCAATCCCGCTGGGATGAATTTTCCCGGCAACCAAAATATGAGTCATGTGATCAACTTCCGTTTTTGTGGCGCCACCGGCAAACGACGGCGGTTTCGGCGCGCGCGCCAAGGGCCAATGTCCCGGCGCGCCCGCGAATGTCAGAGATACCGACCCTTCAGGCCCTCGCTGGCGGCCTTGAGCAGGCCCAGATCGGAACCGACGGCGACGAAGCTCGCGCCAAGTTGCATGTATTTGCGGGCGTCTGCCTCGACCGGCGCAAGAATGCCCGCAGACTTCCCCGCCTTGTTCGCTGTGTCGAAGACCTGTTTGATCAGCTCCTGCACATCGGGATGCGACGGGTTGCCAAGATGTCCGCAAGATGCGGCAAGATCGGACGGACCGATGAAGAGACAATCGACACCATCAACGGCCGCGATCTCTTCCGCAAGCGCGGCGGCGCCGGGCGTCTCGATCTGCACGATCACGCTGATATTGTCGTTAATCACCTTCTGGTAATCGGCGATGGTGCCATATCTGTTCGAACGGTGGGCCACCGACACACCGCGAATGCCCGCCGGCGGATAGCGTGTGGCAGCCACGGCCGCCTTCGCTTCCTCGGCGTTTTCCACAAAGGGAATGAGGAAGTTGTAGAAGCCCGCATCAAGCAGGCGTTTGATCAGGATCGTATCGTTTGCGGTCGGGCGAACCACCGGTGCAGATACGCTGTCCTTGAGCGCCATAAGCTGCGGAATGAGCGACAGCACGTCGTTCGGGGCGTGCTCGGCGTCGAGCAGAAGCCAATCGAACCCGGCCAGACCGAGCAATTCGGTGGTGATGGGGCTGCCGAGTGAGCTCCAGCAGCCGATGCGGGTTTTGCGTGCCAGAAGGTCTTGGCGCAGCTTGTTAGGCTGAAGTTGAGTAGTGTTCGACATGGTTTCTCCGTTTCGTATCAAGGGATGTTCTGCTGCGGTTCGGCAATCAGAACGGCCCTGAAATCGTTGACATTGGTGCGAGTTGGGCCGGTGATGACCTGGTCTCCCAGGGCTTCGAAAAAACCGTGGGTGTTGTTGTTGGCCAGTTCGTTGGAAGCCGAAAGACCATGCTGCGCGGCGCGCGCCAGAGTGTCAGGTGTGATGACTGCCCCGGCGACCTCCTCGGCGCCATCGACGCCGTCGGTATCGGCGGCCAGCGCGTAAACGCCCGGCTGTCCGTCAAGTGAAATGGCGAGCGAAAGCAGAAACTCGACATTTCGTCCGCCCCGGCCAACGCCCCGAACGGTCACGGTCGTTTCGCCGCCGGACAGCAATATGCATGGCGGCTTGAAGGGCTGTGCGCGCCTTGCCGTCTGTCGCGCAATTCCGGCCATGACCGTGCCGACATCTTTTGCTTCGCCCTCTATCGCGTCGCTTAGAATGTGCGCGGTCATTCCAGCAGCCTGGGCCGCTTCGGCAGCCGCTTCGAGCGCCAGTTGCGGCGCGGCGATGATCTTCGCCTCCGCACGGGACAGGCGGGGATCGCCGGGTTTCACGCTTTCGCTTTCCGGCGTTTGCAATGCGGTCATCACGCTGTCGGGCAGGTCGAGCTTGTAGCGTCTGACAATCTCAAGCGCTTCGGCGCGCGTGGTTGGGTCGGCAACGGTCGGCCCCGAGGCAATGTCGATCGGATTGTCCCCCGGCACGTCCGATATCATCAGCGTCAACACGCGTGCCGGATGACAGGCGGCGGCAAGGCGTCCGCCTTTTATCCCGCTCAAATGGCGGCGCAGACAGTTCATTTCCGAGATCGTCGCGCCGGATTTGAGCAGTGCCGTATTGACGCTTTGCTTGTCGGCCAGCGTGATGCCGGGCAGCGGCACGGGCATGAGCGCGGAACCGCCCCCGGAGATGAGGCAAAGGACGAAATCATCCTCGCCAAGGTCGGAGACATAGTCGATCATGCGGCGCGCTGCGGCCAGTCCGGCTGCGTCCGGAACGGGATGCGCCGCTTCGACGATCTCGATGCTATCGCACGGGACGCTATACCCGTACCGGGTGATGACCAGGCCCTCGACCGGGCCTTGCCAATGCGTCTCGACCGCCTGGGCCATGGCCGCGCTGGCCTTGCCCGCGCCGATGACGATGAAGCGGCCCGTCGGCGGCTCTGCCGGAAGAAATCCCGGTACGCATAGCGCGGGCTGCGCCGACGCGACCGCCGCATCGAACATTCGCCGCAGGAGTGTGACCGGGTCTTCCATCACGCCACGTCGTGGCCTGCCATGAGCTCAAGCGCACGGACCATGGCCGAATGGTCCCACGCCGATCCACCCTGCGCCGCGCAGCAATTGAACAGCTCCTGCGCCGTCGCGGTATTGGGCAGGCAGACCTGCATGGCGCGGGCGCTGGACAGGGCGAGGTTCAGGTCCTTCTGATGCAGTTCGATCCGGAAGCCGGGATCGAAAGTGCGCTTGACCATGCGTTCGCCATGCACTTCGAGAATTTTTGACGATGCGAAGCCGCCCATGAGCGCATTGCGGACCTTCGCGGGATCGGCGCCGGCCTTGGAGGCAAAGAGCAGCGCTTCGGCCACAGCCTCGATGTTCAGCGCGACGATGATCTGGTTGGCCACCTTGCAGGTCTGGCCGTCGCCGTTGCCCCCGACCAAGGTGATGTTCTTGCCCATAAGGTCAAAAAGCGGCTTGGCAGTGGCGAACCCGGTTTCGGAGGCACCGCACATGATTGTCAGCGTTGCGGCCTCTGCGCCGACCTCGCCGCCAGACACGGGTGCATCGACGTATTCGCAATCCAGATCGTTGATTTTCTTGGCAAAGGCTTTGGTTTCGACAGGGGAGATCGAACTCATGTCGATCACGGTCTTACCGGGGCTCAACCCTTCGGCCACACCGTTTTCGCCGAACAGGACGGCCCGCACATGCGGTGTGTCCGGCACCATGACAATGATGATCTCACTCGCTTCGGCCACTTCTTTCGAAGAGCCGGCAACTCGGGCGCCCTTGTCCACCAGAGACTGTGCAACCCCGGAGACGTCGAAAGCCGTGATCTCATGACCGCCATCAATCAAGTGACCAGCCATCGGCGCACCCATTGTTCCGGTCCCGATAAACCCGATTTTGCTCATATCTTGCCTTCCTCCTTACGTTCCTGATTGCAAACGAGTGTTTGTATTTCCGGTCTTCACCGCGTCTGGCCAAATGAACGCGGAAGCCACGGTCGATTGTTGCCAAACTCTCTTCCGAGACCCCGGCGGTGCGCGCCCGTCGCATCGCCAGACGGGCCATGTGTGTTCTCTCTCAAGGACGCGTTGGCAGCGTCGCTTTACCTGCGTCGAGCCTTCCGCCGAACAAGAACTCAGCCTGCTCCTCGATCAGGCTCCGTTTCGGGGATCCTGTCATCACCACAGGCTCAAGTGTCGCAGCCGTGACCGGGACTGGTGATCCACGCTATGTTGGGGCGGTTCTCCGTTCTAATTTCGACCTTGGCGGCCGGCGGTGATGCGCGTCCGCCGCCGTACAACATCTGTTTAGCTCGCTTGGTATAATTAGTCAATATGAGTAAAAGGCAGTAACAATCTGACACCTGGGGCGCTGCCAATGCTGTGCTTGCCCTTGCATGCGCCTGTAAACGGATTAAGGTTGGCGAGATGAAGAGAAACGAAAAAACAAAGCCAGAACTAGGGCTTGCCAGCCATATTCGGCATCGATTGGACGAGATGCTAAACGAACCGCAGTGGTCGAAAGGCGGGCGACTTCCGCCGGAAGCAGAACTGGCGGAACAAGTTGGCGTGTCGCGCCCGACCTTGCGTAAGGCGCTCGCGGAACTACGCGAATCGGGGCGGGTGGTAGCGGTTCGCGGATCAGGGAATTTCGTTCAGCCCGTCGCGGCCCTGACATTGCCCGAGCCGCACCGCAAGGATCTCTCCGTGCGGACTGTCTTCGACATGAAGCGATGCATACATTTTCGCACCGTTGTTGAATGCGCTGCCGCCGAAGAAGCGGCGCGCCAGCGGAACGCGGACGCCATTGGCAAGATCAAGGATGCATTGGAGGAGATGCGCGAGTTGACTCCGGGCGAAAGCGTTTTCGAGCGCGACTTTGCCTTTCACCTGGCTGTCGCTGATGCATCGATCAATCCATATTTCGGCTTCGTGCTTGAGACCATTCGCGAACAAATTCGCCTTACCATCGAGTTTACCCGTGAACTTGGAGGCCGTCCCGCCGATGTGCCTGACGCCCGAACGATCGATGAGCATCAGGCAATTGTCGACGCGATCGAAATCGGAAACGCCGATGCTGCCGGGAGAGCGATGGGGGCGCATATGGAACGCGCATTGTACAGACTACTCGGCGAGTGACATAAGAGCTCTCCATTGAAGGTATGGGCTTATTCATCAAGGCGTCGGGGTCGTGTGCATGGCTCCTTCATTGCAAGCATTGAATAAGATTGCCTCGATTGGTTTGTCCGGCCTTTTGACGTTGGATCGTCGCACTTGGCGGCGCGCGCGTATCTGAGCATGGGACGCGCAGCTCGTTCGAAAAGCTTCGGCCTCCAATTTTGAAGTGAGACATTTCCGGTGCGCAGGATTGCGCGGTGCAGGGCAGATGTCACCCCATGGCGGGGCCATCCCGTGCCCGTGCACGGGCGCGCGACGGCTCCGGTTGACTTTGTGCCCATCGCGGGCGGTCCGCGTCGCTCGTGAAGACGGTTAACGCATCGCGGTGGCGGGTCATGGCGACGTAGGTGAGCTGGTGGTCCATCGAGCCAGACGCGAGGACATAGGCCTGATCCACGGTCGCGCCCTGTGATTTGTGGATGGTGACGGTATAGCCGTGGTCGAAATGGCGGTAGCTGCGCGGGTCGAAGGTGACCTGCCTCGGCGCATCCCCGTCCAGCGCGACGGTCATTTCCTCATGCGATACGGCCACCACGTCGCCGAGCATGCCGTTCTTCACGCCCAGCTCGCGGTCGTTGCGGCCAAAGACCAGTCGGTCCCCCGCATCGAAGGCACGAGGGCCGGTTTCGGTGTGAAGGGGGACCTCTTCGCGGGGCTGATCCGCCGGGCGCAGGGTCTCGCGGATTGCCTGATTGAGCGCGTGCACGTCCCGACGGCGATGGGTGAAGGCCAAGCGGCTCTTATCCGCACCATTCGCGGCCGCGTCCATGGCATAGGTCTCGGCCAGCGCTTCGATGGCCTCGTCGCGCGTGGCCGCGGGACGCAGCGCACCGTGATCCGCATAGGCGGACTCCGCCTCGGCCATGCGGCCCTCCGCCAGATCGCGGGAGGCCGTGCGTTGCCAATCTTCCCTTTGGCGGTGGATTTCGGTGAGCCGCGCCGCCGGGTGATCCGCCACAAGGCCGCGGAAGAGCGTCCGGGCCTCGATCGGTTGCAACTGCTCCGGATCGCCGACCAGCACCAGCTTCGCGCCGATCTCGCGCATCTTCGCCGCCACGCGATCCATCTGCCAGGTTCCGATCATCCCCGCCTCATCCACGACCAGCACATCGCCCCGACCAATCGGTTCGGAGCCATTCGCCCAACTCATCTCCAGCGCCGCCAGCGTCCGGCTGGGAATGCCCGAGGCGTCCCCTCCAGCCCGTCCGCCGCCTTGCCCGCCAGCGCCGCCCCATGAACGGTGATCCCCTGGCGCGTCCAGGCGTCCATCGCGGTGGCCAGCATCGTGCTTTTGCCCGCGCCCGCCAACCCGATCACATTGGCCAGGCCATTGTCATCCAACACATGTTTCAGGGCGTCCCGCTGTTCTTGGCTCAGGCGACCGCCAAAGGTGCGCTGCATCTTTGCGTCCTGATCCTGCATCGCGTGGCGAATATAGTGACCTGACAGGCCAAACCCGCCGCGCTTCGACAGAGCCTCGGCGGAGGATGCCAACCGCGCCTCGGCGGCCTGGAAATCGCGCGTGGTGACGCCCGTCTCAAGCCGCACGGCCTCCGGCGCCGACAGGGCCGCATCGGCGAGCCGTCCCATCTCCAGCGGGTCGTCAATGTAGGCGGCGAGGCGGCGCAGGACATCGGTCCGCGTGAACCGCGTCCTGGTCTTCGACAGATGCGCGAGGATTTGCGCCGGGTCCTGGCGTAGCTGATCGGCGGAGAGCCCGGACTCGTCCGGGCGCAGATCCAGCCGCTGAAACGGTGTCCTCAGGCCCTGTTTTTGTCGGGCCTGATCCAATTTTCGCCGCTCGGCGAGGTGGGTGTAGATCTGGCGCTGCTGCTCCGCCCGGTCCCGCTGCTGCGCGGCTTTGGCCGCCGCCTCGCGGCGTTTGACCTCGGCCTGAAAGCGCCCGGTCATGCGCAGGAATGTGCTCTCCTCGGCGAACACACGAGCGCGGATATAGGCGCTCAGCGTCATGCCCGCGGCAAGCTCCTCCAGCCTGGCACGCTCCTCAGGCGTGAGGCGGAGCGTTACGACAGAGGTCGAATTGGACTTCCGAGGCATGGAAGCGCGTCCAGTGTTTGCAGCTCTCGCGAAGTCGGTGGTCAGGGCGGCTGGGGTCAAACTCATGGCGACGGCCCCTCGGGCGCGTTGCGTTCTACCTTCGAAGGAAATGCCTCACTCAGACCATCGTCACACACGGGCCTCCCCGCCACCGGCTCAAATGCAGCCAACCGACGGACAACCGAAGGTTCCGCCTTGAGAACCTCCCCCCAGTCCTCTAAACTTTGCAGCAGTTCGGAGCATTCAGAGGGTTCTAGGTTTGTCCGCTGTGCTCCACCAATTCCCCCCAATGGCGCGCGGAATTGGTGCTGGTTTTGCGGTTTTATGGTGCCGGTTTCGATTTGCATAAGCAATGCTGTCGGCTTTTCAAACAAACCTTGCCGTATCGGCAAGTTCATGCTTGAAGGCCGCGGTTTCAGAAGGACGATATCGTGCGGGATGGGAATGATATACTTTCCGTGCCAGGGGACACGCCATGAGAATTATTCCTGTTATTCTGGCGGCAAATATTGTGATCGCATTCGGCATCGTGGTTCACGACGCTGAAAGTAAAGGAAATCACTTCGGAATTGTTGGAGACTTGGCGCTGAATGTCGCCGAAGCGCCTTGGACTCTGAAATATTTGCTGTCGAGCAAAAGTCCGATGGAAGCTTTGCGCGGCGTTGAATTCGGCGGCCAGTCCGGCTGGCAGATCCATGATGCCGCGGCGGGGGACGGGCTGGACGGATATCTGCTGCTGAGCTCCTATCAGGGCGACGAACGTCGCCACGTCATTCAACTGGTGTCGCTGCCGGATCTTCAAGTCAAACATGAATGGCGCCCGGATGCATCAAAACTGCTGAAAGGCGTGCCACGCAATTCGACGCTGGCCAGCTATGAACACTGGACGAAGAACGCCTATCGCGCCATCCATCCGCTGCTGCTGGATAACGGCGATCTGCTGATCAAGGACCACCAGTCCGTTCTGATGCGGATCTCGCCCTGTGGGGACATGATCTGGCGCCGGGCGGATCAGCTGGTGCATCATTCAAGCGAATTCGACGCGACAGGTGCGGTGTGGGTGCCGTCCTATTCCGAACCCGCATCGTTTGCAAAGCTGCCGGCGGATTTCCATGATGACGCGCTCAGCCTCGTTTCGCTTGATGGGGAAGAGCTGTATCGAAAATCTCTGGTCGAGGCTTTTGTCGAAAACGGGTTGTTCCACCTGATGTTCACGGCGGGGGCCTATAGCAGCGACCCCTTGCATCTGAATGATATTCAGCCCGTGCTGGAAGACGGACCTTTCTGGAAGCGCGGAGACGTATTTCTAAGCCTGCGCCACAGGTCCATGCTGGTTCTATATCGTCCTTCGACAAACAAGATCCTCTGGTCGAAGGCCGGGCCATGGCTGGCGCAGCATGATGTGGATATTCTCGACGATCACCGCATTGCCGTGTTCAGCAACAATTCCTACGACATGGGCAGCGGCGGCTATGTGAAGGGGCACGCGCAGCTGCTGATTTATGATTTTGCCACGCATGAGGTCACCACAGCCTATGACGGCGCGATGGCGACCGAAAAAGTCGCGACGCAGTCAGAGGGACTCGCGGACTATACCGAAAGCGGACATGTGATCGTGGAACAGGAAAATGACGGTCGTCTGCTGATTTTCGGACCGGATGAACGGCTTTTCGCATCCTACGTCAATACCGCCTCGGATGGTCGCATTTTCAGAATGGGATGGAGCCGTTACATCCCGCAATCCGAAGGCAGCGCTGCGCTGAACCGGATGGAAGTGGGCCACTGCAGCGGCTGACAATCCGGTCGGCCGCCCATGATGAATTCACGCGCTTTGGGGGGCTGGCGCAGGTGAAATGCGATTTCTGCGGGCAGGGCGCTTGACGGGCGTTTCCGGGCGCAGTAATCAGCACGCCACGCCGATCACTTCGGCGGATGCGCGGTTGTAGCTCAGTTGGTTAGAGTACCGGCCTGTCACGCCGGGGGTCGCGGGTTCGANGCCCCGTCAACCGCGCCATTTTCCCATTTTCCGATGCCATTGCCGGTCAGGGCGCGTGAATGCGCGCAGCCGAGGCGTGTGGAGTGGGGAAGGCTTGAACCCTCCCCATCCGTTTGTCAGCCGAGTACCGGCTCCAGCTCGACGCTGTAGAGTTCCTGATCGGCGGCATCCATCAGACGCACCGTCATCACCCGCGTGTCGGCGGCGATATCCACCTTGCCAAAGAACTGCAGCCCCATCGACGGCGGCAGGTTGGCGCCCTGTTCCGCGGTCGGGGATTTTTCGAACACCACTTCCGGGCCGAAGGTGTTGTCATAGTCGTTCGGACCGAAGGTCCCGGCATGCAGGGGGCCGGAGACGAATTCCCAGAACGGGTTGAAGTCCTGGAACTGCGCCCGGTCGGGGCTGTAGTGATGCGCGGCGGTATAGTGCACATCGGCGGTCAGCCAGACGGTGTTGGCGATGTTGCCGTGCTTGATGAAGGACAGGATGTCGGCAATGTCGAATTCCCGGCCCAGCACCGGACCGTCGCCATTGGCCATGTTTTCGAAATTGTCGCCGTCGCGCACGATCATGCCGATGGGCATATCCGATGCGATGACCTTCCACGTGGCTGTGGAATTCGCCAGTTCGCGCTTCAGCCAGACCAGTTGTTCCGCGCCCAGGAAGGCCGCGCCTTCGGGCTGGTTGTTGGTATCATTGTCGCCGCGATAGGTGCGCATATCGATGAAGAAGATGTCCAGCAGCGGACCATAGGACACCTTGCGGTAGACCCGGTTGGGTTCGTCCATGCTGGTGCGGGTGGGCATCATCTCGTGAAACGCGCGGGCAGAGCGGGCCGAAAGCTGTGCGACCGACTTGACCTTGTAGCGGTCGTCGGAGGCCAGGATTTCGTTGGGATACCAGTTGTTGGTCACCTCGTGGTCGTCCCACTGCGCCAGCATCGGCACCTGTGCGTTGAAGGCCCGCACATTGGCATCCAGAAGGTTGTAAAGATACTGGCCGCGGAATTCGTTCAGCGTTTCGGCAACCTTGGTCTTTTCTTCGGTGACCAGGTTTTTCCAGAGCGTGCCGTCCTTCAGCTCCACCTCTGCCTGCATGGGGCCGTCGGCATAAACCGTGTCGCCGGAATGGATGAAGAAGTCCGGATTGTGGTTGAGCATCGTCTTGTAAGTCACCATGCCGCCACGGGATTTGTCGATCCCCCAGCCCTGGCCTGCCGTGTCGCCGGACCACACGAAGCTGATATCGCGCAGACCTGCGGGGGCGGTGCGGAAATGTCCGGTGACGACTTCGGAGGTCGCGCTGGTATCGGCCAGATCGGCCATCTGGACGCGATAGAAGATGTCCTGATCCGCGGGCAGACCGGACAGCGACATCTTGCCGGCAAAATCCGTGGGCGTGCCGACATCCAGGTGCTGGACCTGCCGCGCGTTCGCAAAACCTTCGGTGGTGGACCATTCCACCATCATACGGGCTTCGCGGTCGGCACGGGCCCAAAGCACGGCGCCGTCATGGGCAATATCGCCGGTCTGAACGCCGTGGGTCAGAACCGGGCGGCTGGCGGCGCGGCTGATGGCGGGCATGGCAAGGGTGCCGGCAACGGCGGCGGAGCTCAGCAGCGCCTGGCGGCGGGTCATGGTGATACGGGGCATTGAACGGGTTCTCCCTGAACTGGACTGAACGGACGTTCGTTGCCAATCGCGTCAGTTCCATGACCCGCAGCCAAAGGTTTTTCGGAAGATTTGTGACGGGCCCGGAGGAAAATGCCCGTCGGTCCGGCAAAACCGCTTGACGCCCTCAGGTGGGGGGCCTACACACCCGCCACGCCCAAGGATGCAACGTCCGGAAGGCCATGCGCGGTTGTAGCTCAGT
>JAGQRU010000162.1 GCA_020425105.1 Paracoccaceae bacterium | reverse complement strand
CCCAGCGGTCCGGTCGTGGTTTCGATCCCCTTGGCGTGGCCGAATTCCGGGTGGCCTGCGGTCCGGGCGCCCCATTGGCGGAAATTCTTGATCTCGTCGAGCGTGATGTCCGCGACGCCGGTCAGATGCAGCAGCGCATAAAGCAGCATCGACCCATGGCCTGCCGACAGCACAAATCTGTCGCGATCCGGCCAATCGGGATCGGCGGCGTCGAATTTCAGGTGGTTTTCGAACAGGACCGTTGCAACATCGGCCATACCGATGGGCATGCCGCTATGGCCGGAATTGGCCCCCGCGACGGCGTCGAGCGCCAAAGCGCGGATGGCGCATGCTTTCATCCAGTGGTCGGCGTGGCGGTCGCGCAGTGTTTTAAGGGGCACAGCAGAACTCCGGTTTGCGTTGTTTTTCTGGATTCCGATGCGGAAAACTCCGCTTGTGGGGTCTTAGCAACTGGCCCCAGAAGTGCAAGAAGGGACGAAAATGCAGGGCTTGTGCCTGCCGCCAGAGTTTTGTGAGATAAAAACCAAGAGATTCGGGGCCGTTGCGGCTTGTTTTTGAGGTGGATACCCTGAAAATCCCAGGGCAGGAAAAAAGCGCGGCCGTGCGCGGGGGTGCAGGAGAATGAGAAGATGACGGAAATTTCCGAGCTTGAGCATCGTTTGGCCGACGCCCTTGGCCGAATGCGGATGGCACATCAGTCCACGCGCCGTGCCCTGGTTTCGGCCAAAAGCCGGATCGACTCGCTGGAAGATCTGCTGGAACAGGCGCAGTCAACTGCCGCCACGCAACCAGAAGCTGCGCCCGCTGCCGCCGATCCGGCCGAAATCGACGCGTTGAAGGCAGACCTTCAAGCCGCGTCGGCGGAAGCGGCACGACTGCAGCAGGAACTGACGAACGAACGGGCCCAGACAGGCGCGGTCGTGCGTCAGGCGGAGGGCGACCGGGCCGCGCTTGAGACGGCCAAGGCCGAGCTGACCGCCCTGAAATCCAGCGACCGGTTGGGGGCGGTGCAGTCGTCGGGGCGCGCTGAAGACCTGCAGGCGCGCGTCGGCATGCTGGAATCCATTGTCGGCCAGCTTCAGATGGCGAACGCACAATTGCGCCAAAACAACGAATTGCTGCGTGCAGCGCATGCGAATGGCGGCGCCGATCCGGCTCTGATCAATGACAGCCTGACCGCTGAACTTGAATCGCTCAAAGCGGCCCGGGCCGCGGACCGGGCCGAGATCGACAGTGTGCTGGCCGCGCTGCAACCCCTGATCGAGGAGACCGCAGATGCCTGAAGTGACCGTGCATATCGGAGGCCGGAGCTTTGACGTTGCCTGCCAGGATGGAGAGCAGGAATTTCTGCACGCAGCCGCGGCGATGCTGGACGAAGAGGCCAGCGTGATGGCCGATCAACTGGGACGGATGCCGGAAAGCCGGATGCTGCTGATGGCCGGGCTTTTGCTGGCCGACAAGACGCTGACCGTGCAGGCGAAGCAAAAAGACAACGCGTCGCGCATTGCCGACCTGGAAGCCGAAATCAAGGCGCTGCGCGCGCGGCCGGCGGAGAGAGTCGAGGTTCCGGTGATTCCGTCCGCGATCGGCGACGGTCTTGCGGAACTGGCCGCACGGGCCGAAGCGCTGGCGGAAGAGATGGAGCAGGGCGCGCATTAGCGCGCCCGCGCGTCAGGTCAGGCGTTCGCTTCGCGGATCTTGTCCGCCGCATCCTTGTCGAAAGTGACGCCTTTTTCGTCCAGCAGCGTGTCCAGCTCGCCCGACAGGGTCATTTCGGTCACGATGTCACAGCCGCCGACGAATTCGCCTTTCACATACAGCTGCGGAACGGTGGGCCAGTCAGAGAATTCCTTGATCCCTTGCCGGATCTCGTCGCTTTCCAGCACGTTCACATCCTTATAGTCGATGCCCATGTAATTCAGGACCCCGGCCACCCGGCTGGAGAATCCGCATTGCGGCATGGCCTTGGTGCCTTTCATGTAAAGCACCACATCGTTTTCAGTGACGGTTTGCTTGATCTGGTCTTGGACGCTCATGGTCGGCTCCTCGTGATCGCTGCGCCGGGGCGCGTTGGCGTGCAGATAATTCCTGCATGGCAAATAGGCAATACCAAGCGGTTGACGGCGCCCGATACCCGGGGCCAGATGGTCAGTCGGGCGCCTTGGTGGTCAGCGCAAGGGCGTGCAATTCGCCGTGATTGCCGTCCATTTTGCCCTTTAATGCGGCATAGACGGCGCGCTGCTGCTGCACACGGTTCTGGCCGCGAAAGCTTTCATCGATCACCTCGGCCGCGTAGTGATTGCCATCCCCCGCCAGATCCTGAATCGTGATCGTCGCATTGGGAAAGCTTGCTTTCAGAAGGTCTTCAATTTCATGGGCTTGCATGGGCATGTCTGTGGTCCTCGATTGCAGTCAGATTTGTAGGACGCCCCGCGCGGGGCTGCAAGCGTCAAGACTTGCGGGTTTGGAGGCATTCCTGCCCCCAAATCGCTCCGGATCGTGCTATGCTGCCCCCACGTCCAACCGTGCACGTCCAACCATGAAAGGAACCGGCCATGATCCGCGCCGCCTCCTGGTTTCTGACGAGTTTTCTGGTTCTCTTCACCGCTGGCGCCGTGTGTGCCGCCCCCGCCCGATGGCACACCGCCACATTGGTCAGCGTGAATGATGGCTTCATCAATCCGCTGCTGATCTATGGCTTCAATCCGCAGCCGGAGCCGCCCGCAGTTTTCCCGTCGTCAACGCGGGTGTCGCCGACGCAGATCAGCAAGACGATCCACGGGGTATCCGGGGCGCAGTTTTTTCAGGTCCTGATCGGCGTCGGGCTGAAAGGGCAGGCCGCCACGCTGTCCGACCCGGATCTGAGCGATCCGTTGTCCATGACCGAAATCGCCTTCGATACCGGAGCCGACACGCTCAGCATTCGGCTGACGTTCCAATCCTCTTCGGGCGGGATCGGGCTCGGCGCGGTCAGCTTCAACCCGCAGCCGGAGCCGCCGCCTCTTCTGGGTCAGTTCGGCCTGCAGGCGTTCGAGTTTCAGTTCACGTCCCTGTCAGACGCAAACGTCACGCTGCAAGTGCTTGATAGCAGGGGGACTGTTCTGGGCCTGACGCGGGTGGCCGCGCCGATCCCGCTGCCGGCATCGGTGCTGTTTTTGATCACCGGCTTGGGGGGGCTGACGGTTCTTGGCCGCGCGCGGATCGCGCGGCCGTCGCGGCAGACCTAGCCGATCACCCGTACGAAGCCGGTCTCGAACCGCTCGGAAAGCTCTGCCATGGGCGCGCTCACACCGGCCAGCGTCGCGGTATCGCCGCCGAAATGGCCGACGGTTTGCAGCGGGACACCGGCGTTGGTGGCGGCAACCATCAGCGCTTCGGCGTCGTCGAAGCCGCAGGCAACCAGATAGCGCGCCTGATCTTCGCCAAAGAGCGTCGCGGTGTCGCCTTCATGGATCGTGAAGCCCAGCCCCGCGGCATGGGCCATTTCAAACGCGGCCACCGCCAGCCCGCCATCCGACAGATCGTTTGCCGCGCTGACCAGCTTGCGGTTGTTGCGCAGGAAGATCCCGTGACGCGCTTCGGCCGCAAGATCCACATGGGGGGCGTCGCCGTCCTCGCGGTTGAACACCTCGGCCAGCAGGGCGGATTGCCCCAGATGTCCGCGGGTTTCGCCGATCAGTACCATGATATCCCCGTCGCGCGGCGCCAGAGGGATCAGGTTATGCGCGAATTTCAACAGGCCCACGGCGCCGATGGTCGGCGTGGGCAGGATCGGCTCGCCATCGGTTTCATTGTAAAGTGACACGTTGCCCGACACGATGGGCATCTTCAGCGCCCGGCAGGCTTCGCCGATGCCCTGAATGGCGCCGACGAACTGCCCCATGATTTCGGGCTTTTCCGGGTTGCCGAAATTGAGGTTG
>JAGQRU010000161.1 GCA_020425105.1 Paracoccaceae bacterium | reverse complement strand
ACGCCGGTGAAGTCCTGCATCAGAACGCGGGCCGGGCGATACGCGATCTCGCGCGGGTTCTGGCCGCCTTTTGCGCCCCATTCGGCGAAGGCCTTGATGTCGTCAACCGACACAGTGCGGCCGTCATCCTCGAACCGCAGCATGTTTTCCAGCACCACTTTCAGCGAAGCGGGAAGCTTGGAGAAATCGCCAAGGCCGGCGGCCTCGGCTGCCGGGATCGAGTAATAGGCGATCGACTTGCCGCCGACCGTCAGCGTCTTGCGCGTCTTGGCGGTGTCGTTGCCGACGATAATTGTCATGGATGTGGCCTCCCAATGTCCAACGGGCTGAAGCTGTTTCGGGGTATGCCCCGGGGTCCCGGTGCAATCAAGACCGGGCGGGTGCGGCGAATTGTATACCACGGCACACAAACCGACAGAACGCAGGCTTTCACCCTTATCCGTCGCGAAAGGGTGATTGGCGCTCAGCCGGGTGCTGGCCTAGTGTCTGAGCCTGAGAATAGCTACTGATGGGAAACTTGACATGCGGCTTGGCGTCTTAGCGGCGATATTCGGGTGCTGTTTCGGGATCGCGCAGGCGCAGTCAGGGCCGGTGGTGGTCGAACTCTTCACATCGCAGGGCTGCGCGTCCTGCCCGCCGGCGGATGCGCTGCTGCGGGACCTGACAGCGCATGACGATGTGCTGCCCTTGTCGCTGCATGTGGATTACTGGGATTATATCGGCTGGCCCGATGAATTCGCGTCGTCGGCCTTCACCCACCGGCAGCGCAGCTATGCCCATGCCACCGGCCGCACCATGATCTATACCCCGCAGATGATCATCGACGGGCAAAGCGAGGTCGCGGGGTTCAAGCCGGTCAAGGTGATGGAGCTGATCGACGCGCATCGCGCGCGTCCCGACCGGGTATCCTTGCAGGTGGTGCGCAACGGCGAGTCCATCCGCATCAAGATGGCGCCGCTGGACGCGTCGCTTCCCAGGCCGCTTGAGATCGTTCTGGTGCGGTATCTTCCCCATGCGCACGTGGAGATTCGGGCCGGCGAAAATGCAGGCCGATCCGTGGATTATACAAATATCGTGCGGGATTGGCGCGCGGTCGCGGAATGGGACGGCGCCAGCGCCGCCGTGATCGAAACCGAATGGCAGGGGGATCTTCCGGGCGCGGTGCTGCTTCAGGAAGAAGGCCCCGGCGCGGTGCTGGCCGCGGCGCGTTTGCGCTGAAGCTCCGGCTTCCAGCGGCGGTGAATCCATAGCCACTGGTCCAGATCGGCCCGCACGCGCGCTTCCAGGCTGTCATTGATGTGCTGTGTCATGGCGATGGCATCGGTGTGCGGAACCGGGTTTTCGACGACGATGTCAAAGCCGCCAGGGCGGCGGATCCCATAGACCGGGATCAGCAGCGCGTCGTATTTCAGGGCCATTTCAGCCGCCGATGTAGATGTCGGCGCGGGCTTGCCGAAGAAGGTCACATCGGCGCCGCCGTGTACGTATTGATCCATCAGGATCGCAACCGCGTTGCCCTGGCGCAGAAACCGCAGCATCGCCCCCAGACCGCGCCGGCCTCGCGGAAAGACCGGGGCAGCGATGGTCGTCAGGACCGAAAGGAATTCCTGATCCAGCACCGGATCGTCCACGGGGCGATAAAGCGCGCCGATCTTGTGGCCTCGTTGCGCCAGCGCGCAGCGGGCCGCGTCGAAATTGCCGAAATGGCCGCTGACCACCAGGATCGGGCGCCCGGCGGCGCGCGCCGCATCCAGGGCAGGCAAACCCGGCCCTTGCATGGAGATCTTGGCGATCCGGTCGATGAAGGCCTGACCCGAGGCGATTTCGATCAGCATGCGTCCGGTATTGGCGGGCACCGCGCGCCGCAGCCGGCGGATCTCCGGCGCGGGCAGGTCTGGCAGGACATAGGTCAAGTTTTCTTCCACGCGGCGGCCATATCCGGCCAGCGGCGCGAAGACCCACGCCATCAGCCAGCCAACCACCGGGCCGCGCCAGCGATAGGGCAGCGCCAGCGGCAGTCGCAGCAACGCCAGAATGGCCCGGCGGTGCCAGGGGTTTCCCTCGGGTCCTGCACCGGTTTCTGACATCTGCACCCTGTTCGTCGTCTTGCCTGAGGAACGCTATACGACGCCCGGCGGCGGGCGGCAACGGGCGCAGCCGGCAGGACGCTATATGCGTCGCCGCTCGGGCCGGAAGACAGAAACGCCGCGCCGGGAAATGGCGCGGCGCGTGATCGGGCAGCCAAAGACCTGGCCCCTTCGGCCTAGTCTTCCCCGGTCAGAAGCGTCAGTTCGCCAGCCTGTTCCATGTCGCGGATCGCGGCGACGACGGTGTTCAGCGCCTCTTCGCCTTCGCGCGCTTTGACCTTGCCGCGGTCCTGCATGTCTTCGCGCAACTGCGCGGCCAGACGTTTGGACATGTTTTCCAGGATATAGGCCGCGCCGGGCGCATCGGCTTCCGACGCTTCGGCGGCAACCAGCGCGGTGACCAGCACACCCTGATCGACGGCGCGGGCGATCTTGGGGATATCGCGCGCGTCGATCCGTTCGGGAATATTGGCGAAGGTGAAGATCGCCTTGCGCACCGCGGTCGCGAAGCCTTCATCCTGTTCGGTCAGCCCGTCAAGCACGCCGTCGCGCGTTTCAGCGTCCGACAGGTTCAGCATCGCGCCGACACGGCTGACCGGCTCTTCCTCGAAGGCTTTCATTTCCGCGGTGGCCAGTTGCGTGGCAATGGCATGCCCGATGGTGCGCACCGTTTCCGGATCGACCGCGCCGGTGGTGGACACCGCATAGGTGATCCGCCGCGCCATATCGCCGGGCAGCCGTCCCAGCACGGCGGCAGATTTCTGCACCGGCAGCTTCGACAGGATCACCGCCGCCGTTTCAACGCTTTCGCGGCCGATGATGTCGGCCAGCGCCGCGGGGTCCAGCCCTTCGATCATGCCCCAGGGATCGCCGTGCACCACGACGCCCGTCTGCAGCCGCAGGCGGCGCAGGCTATCGGGGCTGAGGGCGCCGTTGAGCATCGCCAGCGCGCCTTCCAACCCGCCGGGGAAAGCGGCGCCCACATCTTTCACTTCGGCGACGAATTCCCGGACCACGGATTGCAGGGTTTCGCGATCGATGGACCGCAGCGCCCCCATTTCATGGGTCAGTTCAACCTGCATGGTTTCGGGCAGCTCATCGAGCGAGAACTGCGCGCCTTCCTTCAGCAGCAGCCGCACGATGATGGCCGCTTTCTGGCGACGGGTCAGCGCCCGGCGCGGCCGCATGGTGGCCAGGGCAGGGGCCGCGGCGGGGTTGAGCGTTGCGCGCCCCTGCGTATCCATGCCGGTGGGTTTGGGGGAGTTCGAGGACGAGGAAACAAGAGCTTGTGACAAGGGAACCTCCGCATTCTGCAGCTTCCCGGATCATGGCGAAGGAGATTTAAGCGGGTATTACCCAAAACGGCGAACGCCGCCCGGAATGGGGCGACGTCGAAAATTTTATGTATTTTTTTGACCCATCCCGGCCACGCGGATCAGTCCGCGCCGAACACCCGCGCAAAGATCGTGTCCACATGCTTGGTGTGATAGCCGATGTCGAACTTGTCTTCGATTTCCGCCGGGCTCAGCGCCGCGGTCACGTCCGGGTCGCCCTTCAGTTCTTCCATGAAATCGGCGCCTTGTTCCCAGACCCGCATGGCGTTGCGCTGCACCAGCCGATAGCTGTCTTCGCGGCTGACCCCTTTTTGCGTCAGCGCCAGCAGCACGCGCTGCGAATGCACCAGACCGCGAAACTTGTTCATGTTGGCGATCATGTTGTCGGGATAGATCACCAGCTTGTCGATCACCATGGTCAGCCGGGCCAGCGCGAAATCCAGCGTGATCGTCGTGTCCGGCCCGATATTGCGTTCGACCGAGCTGTGCGAGATGTCCCGTTCGTGCCACAGCGCCACATTTTCCATCGCCGGCACCACGGCCATGCGAACCAGCCGCGCCAGACCGGTCAGGTTTTCGGTCAGCACCGGGTTGCGCTT
>JAGQRU010000020.1 GCA_020425105.1 Paracoccaceae bacterium | reverse complement strand
CATCGCGGATCACCTTGCCGCCGCCGAATTTCACTTCCTCGCCATAGGTCGTCAGATCGCGTTCGACCTCGATGAACAATTCGGTGTCGGCCAGGCGCACCTTGTCGCCCGTGGTGGGACCGAACATGTCGGCATAAGCGGCGCGCGAGATCTTGGCGGGCATCGGCGGTCCTTTCAGCGGCTGACTGCGTCGGAGCGAGTTTTGCCGCAGGGATCGCGCAGGGCAAGCCCAAGCCGTTACCGAAAGGGCATTTGCCCATCATTTGCGCAGCCGGCCAAGCCAGCCGCGCCGAAGAAGATCGTCAGGCCCAGGGGCTCAGCTGCGCCAGACGGGCGGCGTTGTCGCGCGTGCGTTCGCGCACCGGCGCCAGGGCCGCCAGCAAAACCCGGTCCGGGCGTTCACCACGAAACCCGGCGCGAACCATCGCTTCCAGGGATTGGGCAATCGCTGCAGGTTTTTCCAGGATCATCTGGGCGTTTTCACCGATGGGCAGAGGCCACAGGCCCATGAAGCCCAGAACGCGATATGCAATGACCATATGAGCTTCGGTTGCCATCGCAACGAACTGCGCCCCAGTCACAGTGACATCGAACAGGATACGACCTTCGCGCGCGTCATCTTGGGAAGTAGGGGACATTTGAACCGCCTTACATTAACCGGACCGTCGCAGGCCCATGCGGTTCAAGATAGGTCCAACCCGAGGATGCTGCAACGCGGCGATTATTGCCGCGCCGCAGCGTTGCATTTAAATCTCGTCGGATTTGGTCTGCAGGGCCGCCGGGATTTCCGGTTTCGACGGCGTACGGCGACGACGCGAGGATGTCGCCGGCTTGGCCGCCGGTTTCGCTGCCGCGCTGGTCTCGGCCTTAGCCGCTGCCGGCGTTTCGGTCTTGGCGGCGGGCGCTTCGACCTTGGCAACAGGCGCCTCGGCCTTGGCCGCCGGGGCGGCTTTCTTGACCCGCTTGCGCGGCGCGGCGGGCGTTGCCGCAGGCGTCGCTTCAGCGGTTTTCACCCGCGGTGCCGCGGGCGCCGGTGCCGGCGCAACCGCAGCGGTCGGCGCAGGTGCAACGTCGGCCGGGGCGGCTTCGATTTTCGCTGCGGGCACCGCTTCCGCCGGAACGGGTGTGGGCGCAGGAGCAGCTTCCGCCGTCACCACCGGCTTTTCTGCCACCGGGGCGGGATCGGCCTTGGCTTTCGCCACAGCGGTTTCGAACGGGACGGGTTTTTCCTCCGCAACCGGTGCCACCACAGGTTTGGCAGGCGCCACGGCCTTCAGGGCCGGTTTAACCGCCTTCGGCGTTGCGATCTTGTTCACCACCGGGGAATTTGCAGGGATGCCAAGTTCCGGCACCCCGAAGAAGCTGACATGCCAGCCGGGCATCATCGCCATCAGCTTCGCGGTCAGATCCATTTGCGCTTCGGCACTGCGGAACCAGAATTCCACACTCTGTCGCCAGTAATCCAGCGGCGTCACCAACATTCGTTCGTCTCCTGAATTTGTCGCCGGGTCGCTTTGCGCCCGGCCTGATGGTTCATCAAAGGATCAGTCCAGAGCGCCCATTACCGCCTGGTTGAACCCATAGACCTGGCGCGCACCCCCAAAGGGCACCAACGCCACTTCGCGCGTCTGCCCGGGTTCGAACCGCACCGCCGTTCCGGCCGCGATATCGAGCCGCCGGCCCCGCGCCAATTCCCTGTCAAACTGCAGCGCTGCGTTGGTTTCGGCAAAATGGTAATGGCTGCCGACCTGCACCGGACGGTCCCCGGTATTCGAAACCCGCAACGTCACCGCCTCGGCCCCTTCGTTCAGAACCAGCTCTCCGGGCTGGGTCAGGACTTCTCCGGGGATCATGGGCGCCTCCTTCGTTTGGGTTTCACGACGCTCGCACACCACAGCCAGACTGGCAACAAAGCGGCCTGGTTGAGCGTCACCTGACAACCCGCGCTGCGCGCGCATCATAACCATGCCCGCCAAACAGGCGCAACGACCAATCTTTACCCTTCTTTAAAAGTGACCGCAAAGGCTCAGCGGATCGGATGATGCACGGTGACCAGCTTCGTGCCGTCCGGAAACGTCGCTTCGACCTGCACATCGTGGATCATGTCGGCAACGCCGGGCATGCACTGATCGGCCGCCACCACCGTGCCGCCGGCCTCCATCAGATCCGCGACCGACCGCCCGTCGCGGGCGCCTTCAACGACGAAATCGGTGATCAAAGCAATGGCTTCAGGGTGGTTGAGCTTCACGCCGCGCGCCAGCCGGTTGCGCGCCACCATGGCCGCCATCGATACCAGAAGCTTGTCTTTTTCGCGCGGTGTCAGGTTCATCTGTCCCGGTCTCCTGTCTTCAAAGCGTCCAGACGCGCGGCAGATCCCTGCCCGCAAGGTAAGACAAGCACTGCGCCATGCAGCAACGCAAGTCATAACCGTCATGGGCCAGCGCGCGCAGCACCAGCTTGCCGTCCCAGGCCGATGCGGCGGCCTGTACCGTATCCGCCGCCTCGGCGATCCGCTGCCGCACGGCGCCCAGCCGGTCCAGCGCATCCGGCGCCACGAGGGCCAGCCAGCCAAAGGCCACCGCGCCGCCCAGAATGGCGGGATCGCCGCGCCGGTCCAACATCGGCGGGCCGATCTTCAGCGGATCGATCAGCACCGGGCGGCCTTCCTGCCAGACCTCCCGCCGATCGCGCAGCCGCGCCCGGTGCAGGGTCTCGCCCATGGCGGTCCGGCCCAGCACCACGGTTTCACAGATCAGCAGCCGCGCGCCCGGCCCCAGATCGACCCGCGTGCGCCGGTCCATATGCGCGTCTTCAAACAGAATCGTTTCCTGCGGCAGCCAGTGCAGCAAGGCGCCCGCGCCGACGGTCATCGCCACCTCGACCCGCGCCGGGTCCGGGCCGACGCTTGCATATGCGCGTTCGGCGGTCTGCGTGGTCGCCATAACCTGCGCCCCGGGGCCGAGGTTCAGGCCATAGCGCAGCCGGTCGCCGCCGGTCAGCCCGCCCGCGGTGTTCAGGAAAACGACCTCGGGGCAAGGCGTATGCACCCGCGGCAGAAACGCCTTGGCGCAGCCGCGCTGCCGCAAACCTTCGAGCCCGCGCGGCCCGGGCCCAAGCGTCACAACTGCCTCGCCCCGGGCGCGCTGATGCGGGGCGGCCCCCGCCAGATCCTTGGCCATCTCTGTCATCGCGCGGCAGCCTAGGGCGCGGCCCCGCCACCCGCAAGCGGCCCACGCCGCCACGACACATCTTCGTTGCGCATCCGCTGGCATCGACTGCGCTTTTTCGCTATCCGGTCCCCATGATTCAACGCCTGACACTCCGCCAGCCCGACGACTGGCACCTGCACCTGCGCGACGGCGCGATGTTGCGCGCCGTGCTGCCGGAAACCGCGCGCCATTTCGGCCGCGCCATCATCATGCCGAACCTGGTGCCGCCGGTGGTCACCACCGGCGACGCCGCCGCCTATCGCGACCGCATCCTGGCCGCGCGGCCCGACGGCAGCACATTCACGCCGCTGATGACGCTCTATCTGACCGAAGACACCGACCCGGCGGATGTGCGGGCCGGAGCCGAAAGCGGGCTGATCACCGCGGTCAAACTCTATCCCGCCGGGGCCACCACCAACTCCGCCTCGGGCGTGCGGGATTTCGACAAGGTGACGGCAGTGCTGGAGACGATGGCCGAAATCGGCCTGCCGCTCTGCGTGCATGGCGAGGTCACAGATCCAGCGGTCGATATCTTCGACCGCGAGGCAGTGTTCATCGACACTGTTCTGGACCCGCTCCGCCGCCGGATCCCGGGACTGCGCGTGGTCATGGAACACATCACCACCGCCGACGGCATCGCCTATGTGCAGGCCCAGCCTAACGGCCAGATGGGCGGCACCATCACCACCCATCACCTGATCATCGACCGCAATCATATCCTCGTCGGCGGGATCAAGCCGCATTACTACTGCCTGCCGGTGGCCAAACGCGCCACCCATCGCGACGCGCTGATCGCGGCTGCAATTTCGGGCGATCCGCATTTCTTCCTTGGCACCGACAGCGCGCCGCACACGGATGCCAACAAGGAAAGCGCCTGCGGCTGCGCGGGCTGCTTTACCGCCACCAATACGCTCAGCTGTCTGGCGGAGGTCTTCGACCGCCACGGGGCGCTGGACCGGCTGGAGGGCTTCGCCTCCCGTCACGGCCCGGCCTTCTATGGTCTGCCGGTCAATGCCGGAACCGTGACGCTGGAAAAGGGCGACCCCGTCGCCTATCCGCCCCGCATCGACAGCGGAGACGGCCCGGTCACCGTGTTCGACCCGGGATTCCCGCTGCGCTGGCGCGTGATCGACCCCGCCTGACCCAACGCAATGCCGCACCGCAGCACCTCCTTGCGCCCGCAGAATAATCTCTGCGGGTTTTTCGGCGTATTTTTTGGGCGCCTGTCGGATTTTTCGGCGCCCAACACCGAGCCCCCCTTCCCCGCACGTAAAGACAGCACGGCGACGTGATACTTTAGTCGTAAGACCAAAGGACCATCGCCATGGAACAGCTTGCCGCCGCCCTGCTCGCCTGGATCACCGCGCATTCCGATCTTGAAACCCGGTCCCTGCCGCTGCCGGAGATCGTGCTCATGTCCCCGCAAACCCTGACCCGTGAATATTACCACGGCGCCCCGCATCTGATCCCCACCGACGGGGTGGACGACCGGCTGAACGCGCTTTACGCCGCCGAGGACGGCCCGCACGGCACCATCTACACGCTCGCCCCCGCCCATATCGACGGCGCGGAAGACTTCGACGATCCCGCCGACAACCCGCTTTTCCGCGAAATCCTGTTGCATGAACTGGTGCACCACGCCCAATGGCAGACCGGACAACCTGTGGGCTGGGCCTGCCAGTCCCAGGGTGAAAAGGACGCCTATCATCTGGGCGGGCAATACCTGAAGGAACTGCGCATCACCGACCCGATCCCCAACCGCAATTTCTGGGCACATATGTATTCCCTGTGCTGAGGGGGCTTCCGGCCTCCCGGCGCATCGTCTAGACCGGCGGCAACCCAGACGATGCAGGTGCCGCCATGATCCCTTCCGCTTTCCCCGCCAAAGACGAAATCGCCCGCCTGACGGCCCGCATGCTGCTGGAAATCGGTGCGGTGCATTTCAACGCGCGGGAGCCGTATATCTATGCGTCGGGCCTGCCCGGGCCGACCTATATCGACTGCCGCAAGCTGATCAGCTTCCCCCGCATCCGGTCCACGCTGATGGATTTCCTTGCCGTCACGGTGATGCGCGAAGCCGGGTTCGAAGCCTTCGACAATATCGCCGGGGGGGAGACCGCGGGCATTCCCTTTGCCGCCATGGTCGCCGAACGGCTGGCGCTGCCCATGACCTATGTGCGCAAGAAGCCCAAGGGGTATGGCCGCAACGCGCGCATCGAAGGGGCGATGTCCGAAGGCCAAAGGGTGCTTCTGGTCGAAGACCTGACCACCGATGGGGGATCGAAGCTCAGCTTCGTGGATGCCATCCGTGATACCGGCGCCACCTGCGGCCACACGGCGGTGATCTTCTATTACGGCATCTTCCCGGAAACCGAAAAGACGCTGGGGGATCACGGCATCGCGCTGCACCACCTGTGCACCTGGCACGACGTGCTGACGGAGGCGAAAGCCAGCGCCGCCTTTGACGACGAAACCCTGGCCGAGGTCGAAAGCTTCCTGAACGACCCGCGCGCATGGCAGGCCGCGCGCGCCTGACCTGCCTCGCCGAGGCGCCTAAACCAAAGGTCTAGACGCCCCAACCCAAGGTCTAAACCCGCCAAATCCCCCTTTGGGCCAATAGCGGAACGGGGCCTGAGCGATTTTGTCGTTGGCACGCAGGGCGGCCCCGCCGCGCTGCGATCACGCTCAATCAGTCAGGAGTTCCCATGCCCCGTATCTTTGCCGCCGCTCTGGCCGCCACCGCCCTGCTCGCCGCTCCCAGCTTCGCCTCGGACGGCGTGCAGCTGACCGACCAGAACATCCAGCAGGTCCGCGAGACGCTGACCCAGCAGGGCTATGACGTGGCCAAGGTGAAAACCGAAGACGGCCTTTACGAAGCCTATGCCCGCAAGGATGGCCAGAAGTTCGAAGTCTTCCTGAACGGCGATTTCGAAATCGTGCGCACCAAAAAGGACTGATCCCGTCCCAACGGCGCGGGCCGGCACCCCGGCACCGCGCCATTTTCCGGAGACCGCCAATGGACACCGTAAAAGTCTGGGACCCGCTGGTCCGCCTGTTTCACTGGTCGCTGGTTCTGGCCTTCGCGGCCAACGCCCTGGTGATCGACGACGACAGCAAGCTGCATCAATGGATCGGCTATGGCATCGTCGGCCTGGTGCTGCTGCGCCTCTGCTGGGGCATTATCGGAACGCGCTATGCCCGCTTTACCGCCTTTCCCCCCAGCATGAGCGGGGCCATCGAACAACTGGGCGACATCGCAACCGGCCGCAAAAGCATCCATGTCGGGCACACGCCACTGGGTGCTCTGATGATCTATAACCTTCTGGCCGCTCTGCTGGTGGTTGGGCTGTCGGGCTATCTGATGACCACGGACGCCTTCTGGGGACTGAAATGGCCCGAGGAGTTGCATGAGATTGCCGTGGGCTGGACCGAGGCATCGGTCGTCATGCATATCCTGGCCGTAATCTACGAAAGCCGCCGGACGCGGGTGAACCTTCCGCGGGCGATGATTACCGGGTACAAGCAGTTTCCAAACCGATAAACGCGGTGTCATGGTCGACCTTACCCGTGCCAAATCCCGGATCCCGGCGACGATCCTTGTTCTGATCGCGGTGCAGGCCTTCTGCGCCGTGTTCTTCGTCGGCGATGTTCTGGCGGACCTGCGCGACGTCGGCATGGGCAGTCTTGCGGAACTGCATTTCGGGATCGAGACCATCGCCACGCTCAGCCTTGTGGCCGCCATCGTCATCGAACTGCAAGTCCTGCTGCGGCTGCTGCGCCGCAAGGCGCATCTGGAACACAGCCTGCACATCGCAGGTGCCGCGGTGCAGGCCGTGATCGACGCGCATTTCGACGCCTGGGCCCTGTCGCCGTCCGAACGCGACGTGGCAACCTTCCTGGTCAAGGGGCTCAGCACCGCCGAAATCGCCCAGATGCGCGGCAATGCCGAAGGCACGATCAAGGCCCATCTGAACGCGATCTACCGCAAATCCGGGACGCGAAGCCGGTCGGACCTTCTGAGCCTGATCATCGACAGCCTGATGACCCGCGACGCCAGCGCCGGCACCCCGGAAGCAGCGGAACAGCCCCACCCGGTGACCGGATTTCAAGATCCCGGAACCACCAGATCTTGACCTTATAGCCCAACTTAGATCAAGATATGCGAGAGCAGGCGCGATCCACAGCAATCCACAGGGGCTCCACAGGATTTCCACAGGGTTATCCAATTGCGCCATGACGGACGAGGCAATACACCCGGCACTTAACCCCAAAGCAGAATGCCCGGGAGGCTGCAGGCATGAACGAACTGGCAGGGCTGCGGGCCGTGGTGCCCCAGGATCAAGCGGAAACCACCGGCACGCTGCCGCACAGCATCGAAGCCGAACAACAGCTTCTGGGCGCGCTGCTGACCAATGACCAGATCTTCGACCGCATCGCGTCGATCCTGAAGCCCGAACATTTCTTCGACCCGGTCCATGCCCGCATCTATGAAATCGCCGCCGCCCGCATCGCCAAGAACGCGCTGGTGACGCCGGTAACGCTGGCCGCGTTTCTTGAGGACGAAGAGGGGCTGAAGGAACTGGGCGGGGCGCAATACCTTGTCCGCCTCGCGGGGGCGGCCATTTCCACCTTCGCCGCCCGCGATTATGCGCAACTGATCTATGATCTTTCCGTGCGCCGCGAACTGATCCGCGTGGGCACCGACATCGCCGCCCGTGCCGCCCGCGTGGACACCGAAAGCGAACCCAAGGACCAGATCATCAAGGCGGAGCAGGAGCTCTACGCCCTGGGTGAAAAAGGCCAGACCGATCAGGGGTTTTCGTCCTTCCTGCGCGCGGTCACCGACGCAGTCAACGTCGCCAACGCCGCCTATATGCGCGATGGCGGGCTGGCGGGCCTGTCCACCGGGCTGAACGATCTGGACAAGAAACTGGGCGGCCTGCACCGGTCGGACCTGTTGATCCTCGCCGGGCGGCCATCCATGGGCAAGACGTCGCTGGCCACCAACATCGCCTTCAACATCGCCAAGGCGTATCAGAAGGGCACCCTGCCCGACGGCTCCGAAGGCGCGGTCAATGGCGGCGTCGTGGGGTTCTACTCGCTGGAGATGTCCGCCGAACAGCTTGCCGCGCGGGTCCTGTCCGAGGCCGCCGAGGTGCCGTCGGAACAAATCCGCCGCGGCGACATGACAGAGGCCGAATTCCGCCGCTTTGTCGAAGCGGCCAAGACGCTGGAATCCTGCCCGCTTTTCATCGACGACACGCCTGCCCTGCCGATCAGCCAGCTTGCCGCCCGCGCCCGCCGCCTGAAACGCACCCACGGGCTCGACGCGCTGTTCGTCGACTATCTGCAGCTTGTGCGCCCCGCCACCGCCAAGGACAGCCGCGTGAACGAGGTGTCCGAGATCACCCAAGGTTTGAAAGCCATCGCCAAGGAGCTCGACATCCCTGTCGTCGCCCTGTCACAGCTTTCCCGCCAGGTGGAGAACCGCGAAGACAAGCGCCCGCAGCTTTCCGACCTGCGCGAATCGGGCTCCATCGAACAAGACGCCGACGTGGTCATGTTCGTCTATCGCGAGGAATATTATAAGGAGCGCGAAAAGCCCGGCGACGACAAGCTGGAGGAAATGGCGAAATGGCAGGAGGCCATGGAGCGCGTCCACGGCAAGGCCGAAGTCGTCATCGGCAAACAGCGCCACGGCCCCATCGGCACGGTGGAACTGAGCTTCGAGGGCCGGTTTACCCGGTTCGGGAACTTGGTGAAGCCGTGGCAGCAGGGGTCGGGGGACGGGTTCTGAGCCCGTCTGACACTGGTAGTCACCCACGATAATTCCTCATTGCTGGGGCTTGAAACGGACCTATTGCGGAGTTCCCTGGGTTGTCCTGGGCGGTCCCATATCGCTGCAAGTTGGATATGGCGGAGTATCGAGCACGGTTCTTCCGCCACCAGCGATGGATGGAAGATGTCTTCATGCGCCGTTCAACGGGGCAAATCATCTCAGACGCCCTGCGGCGCGGATGCGCAATCCGTCATTCCGCAGAGCGGACCATCCGGCGACAGCGTTTCCTCGACATGCGTAAATGCGGTGGCTTCGCCATGCATATACGGGGCGGCGCGAGCCGACATTCCGGAGATATCTAAGGTCCAGATTTAGACAAAGGTACTCCCAAGGGCCTGTAAAATATACGATGTCCCTTTTCGGATGCCGCGCTCATCGGTCACGCGGACAAGCCCGCGCTTCAGCCGTCGGTTTTCTGCTGCATGGTCCAGTTCCGGCTTCGGGAGAGGTTCCCCACAGAGCATCAGCCACCAGTAGAGGGAAAGGGGATGACGCCTAAACACTGTGACACTTCCCAAACCGGACACCCTGCACCGTGATCTGATGCGCCGCGTCCTGCTTGAACTTGTCACCGTTGCGGCTTGTCCCCCACTCGGCCTCCTCACCTGACAGCTAAGTCGCAACGCGTCGGCAAATTCTAGGGAACCTTGGGTTGTGCCTCCCGTCCCTAATGCAGTTGGTTTTGCACAGTAGTGGTCAGCGCCTGCAGCGAGAACGGTTTGGGAAGGAAGACCGAATTCGGAATGCGCGTCTGGTGATCGCTCAACGCGTCTTCGGCGTAGCCGGATACGAAGATCACTCGCGTGTCGGGACGGTCCTGCAGTGCGCGCTTCACCCAGTTGGGGCCGTCCATGCCCGGCATCACCACATCGGTGACGAACACATCCACCGCCAGAGACTTGTCTTCCAGCTTCGCCAGCGCCTCTTCCGCATTTTCCGCCTCGATCACCGTATAGCCCCGCAAACGCAAGGCGCGCGACGCAAAGGCCCGCACCGGAGCTTCGTCT
Source organism: Paracoccaceae bacterium (assembly GCA_020425105.1). GTDB lineage: Bacteria > Pseudomonadota > Alphaproteobacteria > Rhodobacterales > Rhodobacteraceae > Meridianimarinicoccus. The sequence continues at coordinate 10,549 of JAGQRU010000020.1, read as the reverse complement.
TCGACCAGCAGCACCACACCGTCGCGATGGATTTCGGCAGGCGCCGGCGCGGCGGGCTTCGCGACAGGCGCGGGCGCGGCGTCGCGGAAGGCCGGGAAATAGATGGTGAAGACCGTCGAGACCCCCGGCGTGCTGTCGGCAAAGATGAACCCGCCGCTTTGCTTGATGATCCCATAGGCGGTCGACAGACCCAGCCCGGTGCCTTCGCCCGTCTTCTTGGTGGTAAAGAACGGCTCGAACACTTTCTGCAGTTGGCTTGCCGGAATGCCCATCCCCTGGTCCTGCACCCTGACGACGGCATATTCGCCGGCGGGGATCACGGCGCGGTTGCGGCGCAATTCGGTCTTGAGCGTCACCGACGCCGTTTCGACCACGATCTCTCCGCCATCGGGCATCGCATCGCGGGCATTGACCACCAGGTTCATAATCACCTGTTCCAATTGCCGCTTGTCCGCCCGAATGGCCGGAACGTTTTCGTCGTGGCGCAGGGTCAGACGAATCCGCTCCCCCACCAGACGGCTCAGCAGATGCGTCAGGTCCGAAAGCGACTCCCGCAGATCGACCACCTCGGGGCTCAGGGTCTGCTTGCGCGAGAAAGCCAGAAGCTGCCCAACAAGGCTCGCCGCCCGGTTCGCGTTTTGGTTGATCTGGATCAGATCGGCATAGGCCGGATCGCCTTCGTCATGGCGCAGCAGCAGCAGATCGCAATGGCCCGAAATTGCGGTGAGCAGGTTGTTGAAATCATGCGCGACACCGCCGGCCAACTGACCGATGGCCTGCATCTTCTGGCTTTGGACGAACTGCGCCTCCAGGGTTTTCAGTTCCGTCGCATCGCTTAGCACCGCCAGCAGCGCCGGGCGCCCGCCCTCTTCGGTGGGTTTCAGCGACACCTGCACAAACCGGTGGCCTTCGTCCCCGCGCACCTGCAGGAATTCCGATTGCGGCGGACCATCGCCCTTGCACGCATCCTGCAGCCAGTCCGAAAGCGGCCGCCCCAGCCCTGAGACGAGATCGTGCAGATGGGTGCCCGGCGGCACGTCGCGGCCCAGAAGCCCGCGCGCGCTGTGATTGGCCCAGACGATGCCGCCATCGATGCTCAGCTTCATCAGCGGCACGGGAAGCGTTTCAAATATCTTCGTCGCGTCCGCGGTATCCTCCAGATCATCGGGCAGGATGAACACCTCGCGACAGCCCGTTTCGGCGCTGTCCACAACCACTGTGCGCACCTGTTTCGGCCCATTTTTGGTCTGCACCATGCAAACCTGGCCGGACTGCAGCGCCGCTGTCCCGAACACCTTGTCCATCCGGTCCGGCATCGCGCCCAGCAGATCGGCCATGGCAATGTTGACCCCCAGCACATCGCCGGATCTTGCAGCGACCAGCACCGGCAGCCCCAGTTCGCCCAGCCCCACATGAGCTGCGCGCACGGTCAGGTTCTCAAGCCGCCACAAGACGAAATCACCCCGCGCGAAGGTCGCCGACAGCCGCACCTGACCATGATGGCTCATCCGATCGACGGCGGCCGAACCGGTGCTGCGCGCCAGTGCCATGATCTCTCCGATCCGCCGCGCGGGCGCGGCGAAGAGCTTGCCCAGAGCGTCGGCCAGCAAACCGTCTTCGACAACATCGAGCTGCGCCTTGGCCGCCGGATTTGCGGCCAGAACGCGCCCCCACCGGTCCGTGATCAGGCAGGCGACCGCGTCGCGGTCAGACATTTCCGAAAAGCGCGCCAACCGGGCCTGCCGCTGCATCGCCGCCAGCAGCGTCGCGGACCGCAGCGCCAGCAGCGCCACGAGTATCCCGAGCCCCGCGGCGACAAACACTGCTTGCGGAAGCGCCTGAACGCTCCACCAGCCGACGAGAAGCAGGAGCAGCGCGATCGTCGCTGCAGCAGGTTCGACGGAGCTACCGATTGCGTAGCGTCCGAACTGGCGTCGCGCGAAGCCGGTTCTCCGGTCCATGTTTCCTCCCAGCGAGTATCCACGGCCAGCTTCCCCGGTGAGGGTTAACCATGACTTAAGCGTCCACCGCTCTTGCGCTCATAGGTTGTTCAGGGGCGAAGACCGTGTCAAGGCGCTGAAAAAAAAGCCGTCCCCGCCGTCGAGCGGCGTCAGCGCGCGGGCCTGAACCTGCCTCCAGGCGGGCATCCGCCGCAAAAAGTCGCTAATTTGAGCCGAATTTTCCTGATCGAGCAAAGAGCACGTCATGTAAACGAGATGCCCCCCCTCAGCGACCAGTTGCGCGGCCTGATCGAGAATCGCCGCCTGCGTGTCCCGCAACGCCGCCAGACGGTCCGGCGTCAGGGCCCATTTGCCCTGCGGATCGCGGCGCCAGGACCCGCTGCCGGAACAGGGCGCGTCCACCAGAACCACATCGAAAGGCGCGGCACCGGCCAGCGCAGCGGTATCGATACAGGTCACGGCCAACCCGGCCCGCGACGCCCGTACCGGCAGATCCACCATCCGGCCCAGGTCGACATCATGGGCCCAGAACTGTCCCCGCACCCGCGCGCCCACTGCCAGCGTCTTGCCCCCGCCACCGGCACAGTAATCCAGCATCCGGCCGCCCTCCGGCAGCGGCACCATATCGGCAACCGCCTGCGAAGCCGCGTCCTGAAGCTCCACATCCCCGGTGGCGAAGGCAGCACTGGCGCGGATGCGCCGCGCGCCGCCGGTGACATGCAGCGCAGACGGCGACAGCGGGTGGGTGGCAGTTTCGATCCCATCGGCCAGAAGTGCTGCCTGCGCGGCATCCCGCGTGGTTCGGCCCAGATGCACCCGAAGCGCCACCGGCGCCCGGTCCCGCAAGCTGTCCAGCACCGGTTCGGCCAGATCCCCAAGCGCATCGCAGATCAGCGGAAACAGCCAGTCGGGGCAATCGAGCGCCGCGGCGGGATCCTGCGCGGCGCCACCAGCGCGGGCTTCCTCGGCGCTAAGCGGCGCCGGCGCGAAACGGGCACCTGAAAATACGTCCTCCACCGGGGCCGCCTTGTGGCGCAGCGCCCCGATCATCAGGCCGCGCCCGGTTTCCGCGCCGCCAAGCGCCGCATAGGAGCGTTTGCGGCGCAGCGCGTCAAAGACCAGATCGCGCAGCGCCGCACGATCCTTCGATCCCGCATAGCGGTTTCCGCGCCCCCAGGCGGCCAGCGCACGCTCCGCCGGCAGCCCGGCCAGAATCTGGTCCAGAACCTCGATGGCGGCAGAGACCCGGGCTGCGGGGGTCATGGCAGTGTCCTTGCTGGCGCGCGCCGATCGGTGTCGGTCACAGCGCGGAAATTCCGGGTGGTATACCTAGATCCAATAATCATAGGCTGGGCACGAGTCGACCGCTCTTGGTCCCGACACCGTTTTCTTCCGAAAGGATTTCGAGCTATGCGCCATCGCCTGCCCTGCCGCATCGGCACCGCATTTTCGATGCTCTTGCTGGCTACCGGCCTCTGCGCACAGACCGCCCCCGACGCCTCCGGACCGAAAGTGTCGGTCGCCGCGGCGGCGACACAGATGATCCTGGATGACACGACCTTCATCGGCCGGGCCGAAGCGGTGGACAAGGTGGACCTGATCGCCCGGGTGACCGGCTTCATTCGCAGCGTGGAGGTCGCGGACGGCGCGGAGGTCACCGAAGGTCAGCTGCTGTTCCGGATCGAAAGGGAACGATACGAGGCGGTCCTGTCCGCGCGCGAGGCCGATCTGGCGAAGGCAGAAGCCGATCTGGCGCTGGCGCAGGTGGAATACGACCGCAGGGCGACTCTGGTCGCAAGGCAGGCCGTCGCCCAGTCCGAACTGGACGTGGCCCGCGCCAACCTGCAGGTCGCCGAAGCCCAGATCAAGGCGGCCGAGGCTGCAGTGCGGCAAGCACAGCTGGATCTGAGCTATACCGAGATTTACGCCCCATTCGACGGGGCCATCGGGCGGATCCAGCGCAGCGAAGGCGATCTGGTCGGCCCCAATAGCGGCGCGCTGGCCACATTGGTCCGCCGCGCGCCTATTTTCGTGACCTTCTCGCTGGGCGAACGGCAAATGACGACGGTCATGCAGCGCGCGCTCGCCAGCGGCCAGACCACCAGCGGGCCGCCGACAGACCTGCCGGTGACGGTGCAACTGCCCAATGGCACGGCGCTGGATGAAATCGGACAACTTGCCTTCGTGGACAACCGGATCGACCCGGCAACCGGCACACTGGCGGTGCGCGCCGCATTTCAGAACGCCGAAGGGCTGCTGGTCGATGGATCCTTCCTGAACGTGCGCATCGCGGCGCGGGAAGCCACACCGCGCCTTGTGATCCCCCAGGCCGCGGTCCAGCGCGATCAGCGCGGCGATTTCGTGCTGGTGGTCAACGACCAGCAGACGGTCGAACAGCGCTATATCGAAACCGGCGGCAATTACGAAACCTCGGTCATTGTCACCGACGGGCTGCAGGAAGGCGAAGCGGTGATCACCGAAGGCTTGCAACGGGTCCGCCCGGGCGTGCCGGTACAGGCCGTGCTTGCCGGCACCGAGGAGTAACCGCGCATGTTTTCGTCGATCTTCATCGACCGTCCGAAAATGGCGATGGTCATCTCTCTGCTGCTGACGATCATGGGCGCCATCGCCTATTCCGTCCTGCCCGTGGAACAGTTTCCCGACATCACGCCGCCGGTGGTGAATGTCAGCGCCAGCTACACCGGGGCCAACGCGGTCACCGTCGAAAACTCCGTCGCCGCCCCGATCGAGGCGCAGGTGAACGGCGTGGACGACATGATCTATATGCAGTCGTCATCGTCCGACACCGGCAACTATTCGCTGGACATCACTTTCGAGGTCGGCACCGATCCCGATATCGCATCGGTGAACGTGCAGAACCGTGTGGCGCAGTCCACCGCGCAGCTGCCGACGGAAGTGACCTCAAGCGGCGTCGTCACCCAGAAGGCATCGACCAACATGCTGCTGGTGGCGGTGCTCAGCTCGCCCGGCGGGACCTATGACGAGGTCTTCCTGTCCAACTACGCGTCGATCAATCTGAAGGACGCGCTGGCGCGGGTCAGCGGCGTCGGCCGCGCCGACGTGCTGACCGACTTCGCCTATGCGATGCGGATCTGGATGGATCCCGACCGGATGGCCAGCCTCGGGCTGAGCCCCACCGACCTGATCAACGCCATCCGCGACCAGAACCTTGAAGTGTCCGCGGGCCAGATCGGGTCGCCCCCGGCGCCGGACGACCAGCAGTTTCAATACACGATCAAGGCACAAGGCCGCCTGAGCTCGCCCGAGGAATTCGGCAATATCATCATCCGCACCGGCGCCGATGGCGCCATCCTGCACATGCGCGACGTGGCCCGCGTCGAACGGGGCGCGTCCTTCTATAACGCGTCGGGGCGGTTTTCCGGCAGCCCCGCGACGGTGTTGGCGGTCTATCAGGCGCCCGGCGCCAACGCGCTGGCCGTGTCCGAGGGCGTGCTGGAGGAACTGGAACGCCTTTCCGCGGCCTTCCCCGATGACGTGACCTATGAGGTGCCGTTCAACTCCACCGATTTCGTCGAACAGTCGCTGGCCGACGTGCAATCGACGCTGATCATGACCTTCGTGCTGGTGATGGCGGTGGTGTTCGTCTTCCTGGGCAGCTGGCGCGCCACGATCATTCCGATGGTGGCCATTCCCGTTTCGCTGATCGGCACCTTCGCGCTGCTGCTGGCCATGGGCATGTCGCTGAACACGATTTCGCTTTTCGCGCTGGTGCTGGCGATCGGGATCGTGGTCGATGACGCCATCGTGGTGGTGGAAAACGTCGAACGGATCATCGCCGAAGAGGGCCTGTCCCCGCGGGAGGCGACGCGCAAGGCGATGGGTCAGATCACCACCCCGGTGATCGCCACCACGCTGGTGCTGCTGGCCGTCTTCGTGCCGGTCACTTTCATGCCGGGCATCACCGGAAGGCTGTATTCGCAATTCGCGCTGACCATCTCCACCGCCGTGGTGATTTCGTCGATCAATGCGCTGACCCTGTCTCCGGCCCTGTGCGGCCTGATTCTGCGACCGCGCTCGGGGCCGCCGAAGGGACTTCTGGCGCTTTTCGAACGCGGCATCGGCGGGCTGCGCGGCGCCTATGTGGGCATCGTCAAGCGCATGGTCCGTCTGGCCATTCTGGGGCTGGTCGTCGTGGTCGGAATGGCGGTGGCCATGGGCGGCATGTTCGCATCTGTGCCGAAAGGGTTTCTGCCGCTGGAGGACAACGGCTATCTGTTCGTCGATGTGCAATTGCCCGACGCCGCATCGCTGGGGCGGACCGAAACCGTCACCGAACGGCTGGAGGCGAAGATCAAGGAAATCCCCGGCGTGACCGCGACCATCCTGGTCAACGGGTTTTCGATGCTGAACGGGTCGGCGTCGAACGGCGCCATGATCATCGTCACGCTGGAGGATTGGGACGCCCGCACCACACCCGACACGCAGGCCAGCGGCATCCTGCGCCAGATCTTCGGCATCGCCGGTCAGGAAGCAGCAGCCAGCGTCATCGCCTTCAACCCGCCCCCGATCAGCGGTCTGGGCATGAGCGCGGGCGTGGAAATGATGGTGCAGCAGACCGCCGGCGGTACCGCACAGGAACTGTCCGCAGCGCTTGGCAGTCTGATCTATTCCGTCAACCAGCGGCCCGAGATCGCGCAGGCCTATACCACCTTCCGGTCCAACGTTCCGCAGGTCTTCGTCGATCTGGACCGCGAAAAGGCCAAGACCCTGAATGTTGCCGTGTCCGAGGTCTTTTTGACCCTTCAGGCCTATCTGGGGTCTTTCTATGTCAATGACTTCAATCTGTTCGGACGTGTCTATCGGGTGATGATTCAGGCCGACGGCGATTACCGCAACACGGTGGACGATCTGGCCGCGCTCTATGTGCGCTCGGCCACCGGGGATATGGTGCCGCTGGGCACGCTGATGGATGTGGAACGCGTGCTGGGACCGACCCTCCTGACCCGGTTCAACATGTTCCGCGCCGCCACGGTCACCGCGGTGCCAGCGGAAGGGCTGTCCACAGGCGACGCCATCCGCGTTCTGGAAGAAGAGGCCGTCACCGCCCTGCCCCCGGGCTATGCCTATGAATGGACCGGCACCGCGCAGCAGCAGCAGGACAGCGCCGGGCTGGTTCAGGTAATCCTGATCATGGCGCTGCTGTTCGGATATCTGTTTCTGGTCGCGCAATATGAAAGCTGGACCATGCCCGCCGCGATCCTTCTGTCGGTCATCGTGGCGCTTTTCGGCGCGGTGGCGGCGGTGGGCCTGACCGGGTCGGACATCAACCTTTATACCCAAATCGGGATGATCATGCTGGTCGGGCTGGGGGCGAAAAACGCGATCCTGATTGTCGAATTCGCCATGGAGCAGCGCGCCAAGGGTATGACGATCCGCGAAGCGGCGATCGAGGCGGCCACGCTGCGGTTCCGCGCCGTGATGATGACGGCGTTGTCGTTCCTTCTGGGGGTCGTGCCGCTGCTTGTCGCGTCGGGCGCCGGGGCGGCCAGTCAGCGCGCCATCGGCGTGGCCGTCTTCGGCGGCATGCTGGCCGCCACGGTGATCGGCATCATCGTGATCCCGGTGCTCTACGTTCTGATGCAGGTGCTGCGCGAAAGCGTGAAGGCGCGGCTGGGACAGAAACCGGCACCGGCTTCGGCAGAACCCCCGGTCGATTATGCCGGGGGGTAACCCCGGCATTAACCAGATATCGGCACAAGTTTAACCAAATCAAGACGTTAACCTTGACCTTAGGTTAACGCCTTGCCACTCTCGCCACACAGGGACAGTTTGACGAGGGTTGCCATGATCCGACAGATATTCGCCATGGGCCTGGCCGCAGCCATCTGCGCCGGCACCGCTTCGGCCACCACCTATTCCGACCGCTTGAGCTTCTACGCTGCGCTGGATTCCTATACGGTCATCGATACATCCAGCTATATCGGGAAGTATGTCGACCAGATCGACCCGGATTTCCCCGGTGTCAGCTTCTTCGGGCCGCGCTCGTATGTGCGCAGCGACGATCTTATCCTGAACGGTCAGGGCTTCTGGGGCGCCACCACGCCGCATGTGGGGCTGAACTTTGCCACAGGGATTCAGGGTGCGGGCGTGACCACCAATGCCTATGACGGCGGCGACGTGATCCTGTATTCGGGACTGAACGGAACCGGAACCGAACTGGGCCGCGCCAATTTCGGCGATAATCTGGTGCTCTTCGGCGGGCTTGTGATTAACGGCACGGCCCGGTCGGCCGTCTTCACCTGCGATTTCAACTACGACCTGAAATGCGGGTTGCGTGACATCGCCTTTGGTACCGTCAACAGCGGTCCGATCCAGACCCCGATCCCCGCTGCTGGCGGGCTTCTGGCCACGGCGACGGCGGTTCTGGGCGTGATGCGCCGACGCCGACGCGCCGCCTGAGCAGCTAAAGCCTCTTACGCGGGCACAGGCGCGGGCAGAGATGCTCCGCGCCTGTTGCTTGTCAGACGGAGTAGTTCGGCGATTCCCGCGTGATCTGCACGTCATGGACGTGGGATTCCTTCAGCCCCGCCCCGGTGATGCGCACAAACTGGCTGTTGCGGCGCAGATCGGCCACCGTGGCCGCGCCGGTATAGCCCATGGCGGCGCGCAGGCCGCCGACCAGCTGGTGAATGACCGCCGCTGCCGAGCCCTTATAGGGCACCTGCCCTTCGATCCCTTCGGGCACCAGCTTGTCGCTGGCCGCGTCCTTCTGGAAATACCGGTCGGCAGAGCCGCGCGCCATGGCGCCCAGCGATCCCATGCCGCGATAGGATTTGAACGACCGGCCCTGATACAGGATCACCTCGCCCGGGCTTTCGTCTGTCCCCGCGATCATCGACCCGACCATGGCGCAGGACGCGCCCGCCGCGATTGCCTTGGCGAAATCGCCGGAGAATTTGATCCCGCCATCGGCGATGACCGGCACACCGGCGGCTTCAGCCGCGCGCGCGCAATCCATGATCGCGGTCAACTGCGGCACGCCGACCCCCGCGACCATCCGCGTGGTGCAGATGGATCCCGGGCCGATGCCGACCTTGATCGCATCCGCCCCGGCATCGATCAGCGCACGGGTCGCATCACCGGTCGCCACGTTCCCCGCGACCACCTGCACGTCGTTCGACAGCATCTTGATCCGCCGCACGACCGCGCCCACCGCTGCCGAATGGCCATGCGCGGTATCAACCACAACCATGTCGATGCCGGAATCGATCAGCGCTTCCGCACGTTCGAACCCCGCATCGCCCACCGTCGTGGCCGCCGCAACCCGCAGCCGGCCCAGAGCGTCCTTGCAGGCCTGCGGGTTCAGCACCGCCTGTTCGGTATCCTTCAGCGTCAGCAGCCCGGTCAGCTTGCCCGTGCCATCCACCACCAGAAGCTTTTCGATCCGCCGGGCCTTCATCAGGCTCTTGGCTTCGTCCAGATCTGCCGGTTCACGCAGCATCGCCAGATTCTGCGCCGTCATCATCGCCTTGACCGGCGTCGCATCGTCGGTGGCAAAGCGCATATCGCGGTTGGTGACGATCCCGACCACCTTGCGGTCCTTGTCCACCACCGGAAAGCCGGTGATCTTGTAACGCGCCTGCAGTGCCTTGGCATCGGCCAGCGTCTGATCCGGCGTCAGGGTAACGGGGTTATAGACGATACCGGATTCGAACCGTTTCACCCGGCGCACTTCGCGCGCCTGTTCTTCGATCGACAGGTTGCGGTGGATCACCCCCATGCCGCCCACCTGAGCCATGGCAATCGCCATCCGCGATTCCGTCACCGTGTCCATGGCCGAACTCAGCAGCGGAATGTTCAGCCGGATCGATCTGGTGACATGGGTCGTGGTGTCAGCCTCGGACGGCAGGACCGCACTGGCCGCAGGAACCAGCAATACGTCATCGAAGGTCAGCGCCTCGCGAATCTCCATCATCATCTCCCGGAGTGTCCGTTTGGCGCGTCCCTATCTCATGGTCATGACGGAAAGGAAAGGGTCAGCGACGTTTCCGTCGCGATTACCTGCCAGCCGTGCCCCCCGCTGCCCCGAGCGGTCACAAATAGAGCAGCGAATGCCCGTTATGGAACAGGTGCAGCTTGTCCGACGCCGCCCCCAGACGCAGACGCGCGCCCCGCGCCACATCCACCACGCCGGGCAACTTGGCCACCACCTGCGCCGCCCCGTCGACGGCCCGGGAATACAGCACCGTGACATCGCCCAGCCGTTCCGAGATCTCCAGTTCGAAATCGATGAACCCGGTCTCGGCATCCGCCAGGATCAGGTCTTCGGGCCGCACGCCCAGTTCAACCGTCGCGCCCATCATATGGCCGTTCGACGGGATGTTGGTGGCGACCTCCATCCCGGAATGGACCCGCACCCGGGTCTGCGCCCCGGTACCCACCACTTCGGCCTTCAGCAGGTTCATGGCCGGCGAGCCGATGAATTGCGCCACAAAAGTGTTGGCCGGCGTCTGATACAGTTCAAGCGGCGTGCCCACTTGGCTGATGCCGCCCCCGGCCAGCACGACGATGCGGCTGGCCAGCGTCATGGCTTCCACCTGATCGTG
>JAGQRU010000160.1 GCA_020425105.1 Paracoccaceae bacterium | reverse complement strand
GAATCATCCACCGGCGCGCCGTCGGAAATCACCATCAGGATCTTGCGCGCTTCGGGGCGGCCGCACATGCGCCGATGGGCCCATTCCAAGGCCTCGCCGTCGATATTTTCTTTCAGCAGGCCTTCTTTCATCATCAGCCCCAGATTGGGCCGGGTCCGCCGCCACGGCGCGTCGGCGGATTTATAGATGATATGGCGCAGGTCGTTCAGGCGCCCGGGCTGCTGGGGCCGGCCGGCGCCCAGCCACGCCTCGCGGCTCTGGCCGCCTTTCCAGGCGCGGGTGGTGAAGCCCAGAATCTCGACCTTCACGTCACACCGTTCCAGCGTGCGGGCCAGAACATCGGCGCAGATCGCCGCGATCGAAATCGGCCGCCCGCGCATCGACCCGGAATTGTCCAGCAGCAGCGTTACCACCGTGTCGCGAAATTCCATGTCCTTTTCGACCTTGAAGCTCAGCGGAGTGGTCGGGTTCGCCACCACCCGTGCCAGCCGCCCGGCATCCAGAATGCCCTCTTCCCGGTCGAATTCCCAACTGCGGTTCTGCTGCGCCTGCAGCCGCCGCTGCAGCTTGTTGGCCAGACGGCTGACCGCGCCCTTCAACGGTTCCAGCTGCTGGTCGAGATAGGCGCGCAGGCGTTCCAGTTCGATGGGTTCGGCCAGTTCCTCGGCGGCGATCTCTTCGTCGAACTCGGTGGAATAGACGATATAGGTGGGATCCGCGTCGGAAATGGGCGCCGGCGGGGGCGGGTCCAGCGGCGCGTCGCCGTTTGGCATTTCCATTTCTTCGGACATGTCGGCATCGGCCATCTGGTCCATGGTGACCTGGGCTTCGGAGGCATCGCCGCTGTCCTCCTGCGACTGCTCCGGCGCGGCGTCGCTGTCCTGTTCGGCGTCCTCGTCGTCCGACGGCGTGCTGTCGGGATCGGGCTGATCGTCGTCGCTGCTGGCTTCGTCTTCGGGTTCTTCGTCGTCCTGATCGGGATTGTCGCCCAACTGGTCGCCATAGCCCAGGTCCTTGATGACCTGACGGGCCAGGCGCGCGAAGGCGGACTGGTCGCTCAGGCAGTCATCCAGATCGCTCAGCGTGTCGCCAGCCACATTTTCGATGTGCGACCGCCACAGGTTCATCACATGATCGGCCCCGGGCGGAAGGCTGCGCCCGGTTGCCAGATGGCGCAGCAGATACCCCGCCGCGACGGCCAGCGGCGCGTCCTGCGCGTCGGTGATCTGGGAATATCCCTTGCGGTCGGCATCTGCCGCGATCGTGGCGTCGATATTGCCCGCCGTGCCCGGCATGATCCGCGCGCCGACCGCTTCGCAGCGGGCGATTTCCAGCGCGTCATAGATGTCGCGCGCCATCGGGCCTTCGGGAATGTATCGGGCATGGGTGCGCGCGTCGTGGAACCGGCGGCGCAGGGCGAACGCGTCTGCGGTCCCGCGCGCCAGCAGAACCTCGGCCCGCGTCATCCGGCGGCTGACCTGAGGAAGCCGCATGGTGTCATCGGTCATGCCCGGCGGGTCGACCGAATAGCTGACCGCCATGTCGGGATCGTCCGCCAGCACCCGGGTGGCTTCGGCAAGCGCTTTCTTGAACGGCTCGGCGGGGTTGTCGGGTCGGGATGTCATGGGGCCTCGGGGCAGCGTCGCAGGGGCCAGTCAGGCCGGGGCCGGGCTGGCGTTTCCAGTTGAGTTATGGGGGGTCTTGGCCCGGTTGACCAGTGCCCCTGCGCCCGGGCGCTGCCGGAAACGTCACCAGCAGGGCTTTGTGGCGCTCAGATCCTGCCAGCGCGCGCGGGCGTCGTGCCAGGCGGCGTCGGCCCGCGCGGTGCGCGATCCCAGCAACCGGCCCAGGGCCCGCTGGGCATTGGGGTCGCCCGCGCCGGGCGCGCCGGGGGCCAGAAACAGCGTTTCCGCCATATGCAGGTCGTTCAGATCGCCGAAGATGTTTTGCAGCGTCTTCAGGCGTTTCAGGAAATGGGCCTTGCGCTTGCGCGGCAGCAGGGGATCGAAGAATTCGACCGCATAGCGCAGCTTTTTCAGTTCCTTGCGCAGCGCGTGGCGTGCGTCCAGCGACAGGGTTTCAATGCCCTTGGCACGGGTGGTGCATTTTTTCCAGCGGCTGGCCAAGGCCTCGCGGGCCAGAAGGCCGACCGGCTGGTCCAGCACATGCAGCCGGTCGTCATCGGCGCCGCGCGTCCAGTCTTCGGTTTCGATGGCGCGCGCCAGATCGATCAGGAAGCGTTGGCAGCGCGGGCCGGTCAGCACAGTGCGCAACGCGGCGCGGCGGGCGTCGGTGCGGATCTGCAGGGCGCGGAGGAGCGCGGGAAATCCGGGTTCATTCGGGCAGGCGCGTGCTTCCGGGGTCAGCAGATCTATGGCGGCGACGTCCAGATCGCGCAGAGCGCCCACCTCCTGCGCCAGCCAGCGGGCTTCGGCATGCAGCGGTGCGATGGCGTCGCGGTCCAGGGCGGGCCGGAAGACGGCCAGGGCGCTGCGCAGGCGGCGCAGCCCGATACGCAACTGATGCGGACCTTCGGGGTCGTCGATGTCGCGCACCGTTTCGGCATTGCTGGCGATCTGGTCGAAGCATTCGCGCAGGATGTTGCGCAGGGCGATATTCACCGGGGTGTCCTTGCCCATTGCAACCTTGCAGGCGGTGCGCGGGGCCGGGGGCGGCACAAGGGTCCCGTCGCTGGCCAGCCGGAACCCGCGCTCGGCCTTCGACATCCGCGACAGCCGCAGCCCGCCATCGGGCAACAGCTGTGCGGCGGCATCGAAAAGCGCGCCGGTCCCGCCGGATTTCAGCTCCAGCTCAAGTTCGTGAAACGGCATCGCGCGGGTACCCGCCCGGATGTCGCCCCGGTCCAGAGCAACCTCAACCACGGCGCCATCGGCCATGGTGACCGGAACCGCGACGCGGTGCATGGCGGTTTCGAAGACGGGGCTCAGCTGTGCCGGGTCCGCCAAGTCCCCGATGCGCTGGCGCAATTCGGTATCGCCGATGCGGGTCAGGTCGATCTGTGCGTCCGGGGCCGGGCTGTTGTCTTCGGCGCCGCGCTGCAGGCCGCCATGGTTGGTGCTGGCCGCCTTGACGGTTTGCTCCCAATCGTCGCCGCTCTGGCGCAGCCGCAGGGCGATCCGGGCGCCGCGCAGCGCGTGATCCGGCGTGTCGTAATAGACCGATCGCAGAAGTCGCGGCGCGGGCAGGCTGCCGGCGCCGATCATGACCGCGAGCCGGGTCTGAGCACGCTGCAGTCCGGGCGGGTCCATGCGGAATTTCAACTCGGTCTCTGTCATGTAACAGATTTATGACTGATTGCGCCGCGCTTCAATGGTCCCGTCCTCCGCGCCTTGTGCCAGAACCACCCGGCCGGGGGGTAGAATGCCTGCGTAATCCGCGGGCGGCGGCGCATCGGTGACGATGGTCAGATCGGCGGGTAAATGCGGAATGGCGATGGTGCGGGCGCTGTTGTCACGGGTGAATTTCGACCGGTCCACGGCCATGATCGCTTTTGCGGCAATGCCCGCCATGGCCACGGCGATGTCGGCCTCGCACTGGTCGCGGACCAGAAAGCCGCGCGAGGGATGGACCTGCGCGGCGGACAGAATGCACAGATCGACCTGCATCCGTTCGATGGTCGCGAAGGCGGCGCGGTCGAAGGCGGCGCCGTCATGGTCGCGCAATTGGCTGCCCGCCATGAACACCCGGTTGCCGGGCCGCATGGCCAGGGTGCAAGCCACATAGGCCGAATTCGTGACCACGGTCAGGTTGCGCCGTTCCTGCAGCGCCTGGGCCACAAAGCCCGATGTCGATCCGGTGTCGATGGCCAGGCTTTGCCCGTCCGCCACCAGATCCAGAAGCCGAGTAGCGATGCGGGCCTTGGCCTGCCGGTTCTGTTCCATCCGCGCCTGAAACGGCGCTGTCACCGGGTTGTGGACCGACCGGATCGCCCCATGGATCTTTTCCAGACGCCCGGCTTCTTCCAGCGGCTTCACGATGCGCCGGATGGTCTGATCGGACACGCCCAGCATGTCGGCAAGCTCTGCAATGCTGACGGTGCCGCGCAAGGCAACGGCGGTTTCGATCTGCTGCTGATATTTGGACATGGGCGGGGCCTGCGGGGTCGGGGGATGAGGCGCCTTAGCACTGGCGGCGCGACGGCAAAACCCTTCAACCTTGGCAGCTTGCGGGGCGGCGATGCAAAAATCAACACGAAACGACAAAATATGTTGATTTAACGGCGAATCCACGGATCATGATCGTCAAGCCCCGGTGCAGGAGACCCGCATGACCGCCCATTCCGCCAAACATCTGATCGTCGGAGGCGGCATCATCGGCTGCTCGGTCGCGTATCATCTGGCCCGCAACGGTGAAAAGGATGTGGTGCTGCTGGAAAAAGCCTCGCTGACCGAAGGCGCCACGTGGCATGCGGCGGGGCTGGTGGGGCAGCTTCGGTCGTCGCGCAACACGACGCGGATGCTGAAACGGTCGGTGGCGATGTATGATCGGCTGGAAGCCGAAACCGGCATGGCCTTCGACTGGAAAAAGGTGGGCAGCCTGCGGCTGGCCGCGACGCGCGACCGGATGCTGGAGGCCAAACGCCTGGCGACCATGGCGCGCAGCTTCGATCTGGAGATGGAGATCATCACCCCGGCGGAGGCCAAGGCGCTATTTCCCTATATCGATGCCAGCGGGCTTGAGGGCGCGGCGTTCATTCCGTCCGACGGGCATGTGGACCCGGCCTCGCTCTGCCAGGCGATTGCGGCGGGCGCCCGTCAGCATGGCGCGCAGATCCGGCAGGGCGTGAAGGTGCTGGACTTCACCGTGACGGGCAGCCGGATCACCGCCGTGACTACCTCGGACGGCGATTATGAGGCCGAAAACGTGGTCATGGCGGCAGGGATGTGGAGCCGGGAACTGGGCCGGAAACTGGGCCTGCATGTTCCTGCCTGCGCGGTCGAACACCAGTATATCGTGACCGAACCGCTGCCCGAACCCGAACTGGTCAAGGGACTGCCGACGCTGCGCGATCCCGAACGGCTGGTCTATTACAAACCCGATGCGGGCGGGCGGCTGGTTCTGGGCGGATACGAAGACGACACGCTGCCCTTTGGCGACCGGGGCATCCCGGGCGATTTCGTGCGCCAGCTTCTGCCCGACAACATGGACCGCTTCGCCCCGCTGGCAGAGCTGGCCGCGCAGGTGACGCCTGTGCTGAACGAGGTCGGCATCCGCAGCGTCATCAACGGCCCGATCCCGTATTCCGCCGACGGGGATTTTGTCATGGGCTGGGCGCCGGGGCTGGACAATCTGATGATGGCCACCGGGTTCCTGTACGGGATCGCCGCGGGCGGCGGCGCGGGCGAGATGATCGCCGAATGGATCACCGAAGGCCGCCCCAGCCTTGATCTGTGGCCGTTGGACTGCCGCCGCTTCGGGCCTCATCACGGGGCGCGCGCGTTTATGTATCCGCGCGCGGTGGAACATTACGCCCATCATTACAAGATGCGCTATCCGGGGCAGGAGGCCGAAAGCGCGCGGGGGCTGCGCCAGTCGCCGCTCTATGACCGGCTGAAGGACGCGGGCGCGGTTTATGGGTCCAAGAACGGCTGGGAACGCCCCCTGTGGTTCGCGCCGGACGGTGTGCCTGCGGTGGATCAGCTGGCCTTTCTCGACCCTGGCTGGAAACGCTTTGCCGAAGACGAACACTGCGCCATCCGCAGCGGTGTCGCCCTGATCGACCAGGCGAGCTTTGCCAAGTTCGAACTGATCGGCGCGGGGGCGCTGGCGCTGTTGCAGCGGCTGGCCGCCTGCAACATGGACAAGCCCGTGGGGGCGGTCATTTATGCCCAGCTTTGCAATGACCGTGGCGGGATCGAGGCGGACCTGACCATCACCCGGCTGGGCACACAGCACTTTTATATCGTGACCGGCGCGGGCTTCGGGACCCATGACGCGGACTGGATCCGCCGCCACATGCCGGATGACGGGTCGGTGCATCTGATCGAGGTGACCTCCGCCCGGGCGGTGATCAATATCTGCGGACCGAAGGCGCGGGACGTGCTGGCCGGTCTGGTCGAAGAGGACCTGTCGAACGACGCCTTTCCCTTCGCCACGGCGCAGGACATCCTGCTGGGCGCCGCGCCGGTGCGCGCGGTGCGGATCGGCTATGTGGGCGAACTGGGGTGGGAGCTGCATATCCCCACCGAATTTGCCGCGTATGTCTATGACCTGCTGTGGCAGGCGGGGCAGGCGCAGGGAATCCGCAATGCCGGGTATCGCGCCATCGACTCGCTGCGGCTGGAAAAGGGCTATCTCTACTGGTCGGGCGATATTGGCCCGGATTACACCCCGGTCGAGGCAGGCCTTGGCTTCCGCGTGCATCTGAAGGCGGGCGGCGATTTTCTGGGGCGCGAGGCGCTGGCCCGGCAAAAGGCCGACGGTCCGCCGCGCCGGATCTGCACCTTCGTGACCGATGCGCGGCTGCCGCTGACCGGGGGGGAAACCCTGTTGCATGGCGGCCAGGTTGTGTCGCGCGCCAGTTCGGGCGGGTTCGGTCCGACCGTGGGCAAGACGATCGTGTTCGGTTATCTCGACCGCGCCCTGTGGGACCAGACCGACTTCGAGATCGAGGTCTTTGGCGACCGCCACCCGGTCACGCGTGTGGACGGCCCGCTCTACGATCCGCAGAATGCCCGTCTGAAAGCCTGAGGAGCCGCCGCCATGACCGATCACACCGATGCCGTTCTTGCCGTGTTGCGCCGGGCGCCCGGGTTTGCCGATCTTCGGGGCGAGGACTGCCAGATGACACGGTTGGGCGGGCTGACCAATCTGGTGCATCTGGTGGACACCGGCGCGCAGCGCGTCATCGTGCGCATCCCGGGGGCGGGGACCGAGGCCTATATCGACCGGGCGGTCGAGATCACCAATGCCCGCGCCGCGTGGCGGGCCGGGGTGTCGGCCGAGGTGATCTGGGCGGATGCGGCAAGCGGCGCGATGGTGACCCGCGCCATTGACGGGATCGAAACCATGACCCCGGCGCTCTTCGCATCCCGACCCGGGGCGCCCGCACGGGCGGGACAGGCTTTGGCCCGGCTGCACGGATCGGGTGAAACCTTCGCCTTCCGGTTCGAGCTTTTCGCGATGATCGACGA
>JAGQRU010000159.1:14946-17260 GCA_020425105.1 Paracoccaceae bacterium | reverse complement strand
CGCCGAACCGGATCTGCGGGTTCATCATGCCGCCCGATGCCAGCACTGTGCCGCTGTGCAGATCGCACAGATGCGCGGCGATGGTGGTCGATCCCAGATCGATGGCAAGCCCGAACAGGCCGGTATCCTGCAGCCCGGGCCACACATCCAGCACCCGGGGCGCGCCGTGCCCGTCATCGAACACCGCCACGCTGACCTGCCAGTTGCCCTGCCGAAGTGCGGGTTGCAGCCGGGCCAGCACCGGCAACGGCGCGGTCGCGCCATGGACCTGCCATTGCGCGGCCAGCGCCGCGGCGAGCCGTTCGAAATCACCGGACGGCTCGTGCATATCCGGCTCCGCCACGTCGACTACATAAAGCCGCGTTGCCGGATCCATGGTCATCGCCCGGTCCGACGCCGCCTTGCGCACGATCTGGCGGTGGACCTGGCTTTCGGGGGGCACGTCGATCACCACATCGCCGGTGATCAGCGCCTGACAGCCCAGCCGCCGTCCGTCCGCCAATCCGCGTTTGGACCGGTACCGGTCTTCGACCGCGTTCCAGGGGCTCAGGGCGTCCGCCCCGACGGTGATCCCGTGTTTGGGGAAATCCCCGAAGGCGGGCGCGATCTGGCAGCGCGAGCAAATCCCCCGCCCGCCGCAAACCGAATCCAGATCGACCCCCAGACGGCGGGCGGCGGTCAGCACGGGCGTTCCCGGGGCGAACCGGCCGCGTTTTCCCGACGGCATGAATACCACAAGCGGATCTGTCACGGATGCTCCTGCCGGCAGCGGTTGAGACCGGGCCGCCGCCCTGCCACAGTGGCGCCCATCACCCTTTTCGCAAGGAATAGCAGCGCTGCCCATGCCTGATCCCGACCTTCCCCAAACGTCTGCGACGCATCTGCGGCTTTCCTTCCATCCGCCCGCCCGTCACGGCCCCGCCGACGTGTCGGTGCGCAAGAATCTGTCCGCTGCCGCGCGTGTGGGCGACGCGCTGTTTCTGGCCTGCGATGAGGCCGCGGGGCTGGAACGGCTGACCTGGACCGGCGCCGATTGGGGCGACCACCGGCATTTCGATCTGGCCGACTGGATGGCGTTGCCGGGCGGACCGGACGGCGAGATGGATATCGAAGGGCTGTGCGCCGATGACGGCTGGTTGTGGATCGCCGGGTCGCAATCGTTGAAACGCGGCCATCCGCGCGGGGCAGTGGGCGCGGCGGGCATGGCGCGTCTGGCCAACGTGGCATGGGATGCCAATCGGCAATTTCTGGGGCGCGTGCCGCTGGCGCAGCAGGGCGGGGTTGCCCTTCCGGTGCGCCGCGATGGTGCGCGCGGGGCAGCGCATCTGGCCTTCGGCGGGCGTGGCAAGCTGCGCAAATGGTTGCGGGACGACCCGCTGCTGGGTCCGTTTCTGAACCTGCCCAGCAAGGAAAACGGGCTGGACGTGGAAGGCATCGCCGCGCAGGGCAACCGCGTCTGGCTGGGCTTGCGCGGGCCGGTTCTGCGCGGCTTCGCCGTGGTGATCGAGATGGAGATGAAAGAGACGCGACCGGGCCGCCTGAAAGCGCGCCGCATCGATGGGCGTCGGCGGTACCGGTTGCATCTTCTGGATCTGGGGGGCAGCGGGGTGCGCGATCTGGCCATTGACGGCGACGATCTGCTGCTGCTGACCGGGACGCCCCTCGCAGGGGACGGGCAGGCGCGGATCTATCGCTGGCCCGGGGGCTGCGCGGTGCGGTCCGCCGGTGTGCAGCCCGGCCTGCGGGTGGCGCTCGATCTTCCCTATCGCGCGGCGACCGACAACCCTGAAGGCCTGGCCCGGTGGGATGCCGGGCACTGGCTGGTGGTTCATGACGCGCCCAGTGCGGCGCGGCTGGCCGGGGCGCCCGCGACCTTTCTGGCCGATCTGTGGCAGCTGTCTGGATAGCGGCCTGCGGCCCTGCCGGCTCAGGCGCGCCGGCGCCGGCGTCCGCCCCGGGCCGCGTCCGCCGCGGCTTTCGACGCTTCGGAGAACGGGGTGCCGTCCTTGGTCGCCTCAAGCACCCGCGCGAAGCTGATCCATGCGCTGCCATTGGCGTCGTGGTTCATCAGGAAGTTCGCCGCGCGGATCGCTTCCATTTCAATCGGCCGGACCGGGTTCATGATCGCGCTGGTCATCCCGGCGCCGATGGCCATGGGCAGGAAGGCCGCATTGATGCCGTGCCGGTTGGGCAGCCCGAACGAGATGTTCGACGCCCCGCAGGTCGTGTTCACCTGCAACTCTTCCCGCAGGCGCCGCACCAGCGCGAAGACCTGCCGCCCGGCAGTGCCCATGGCGCCCACCGGCATCACCAG
>JAGQRU010000159.1:0-14932 GCA_020425105.1 Paracoccaceae bacterium | reverse complement strand
GGATCGACGACGATGTCATGGGCGGGGATGCCGAAATCCGCGGCCCGTTCGACGATCTTCTTTGCCACGGCGAACCGGATATCGGGGTCTTCGGAAATGCCCGTGTCGTCGTTTGAGATCGCCACCACCGGAACATTGTATTTCTTCACCAGCGGCAGGATCGCTTCCAGGCGTTCTTCCTCACCGGTGACCGAATTCAGCAGCGGGCGGCCCTGCGCGGCGGCAAGCCCTGCTTCCAGCGCGGCGGGGACGGAACTGTCGATGCACAGCGGGACATCGACCAGCCCCTGAACCAGTTCGATCACCTGCCGCATCAGCGGCGGTTCGGTTTCGTTGGGGTTCGGATTGGAATTATAGACCACCCCGGCATTCACATCCAAAACCATCGCCCCGCAGGCCACCTGTTCCAGCGCGTCGCGCTCCACCGTGGAGAAATCTCCGGCTTCCAGTTCTGCGGCCAGCTTCTTGCGCCCGGTCGGGTTGATCCGTTCGCCGATGACGCAGAAGGGCTCGTCAAAGCCGATGGTCACGGTCTTGGTCCGGGATTCGATCACGGTGCGGGTCATGAGAGGCCTCCTGATAAACGCGCCAGCACAGGCGGCAGCGCGGGGTCGTCGAAATCCTGCAGGCTGAGAGCGGCGCCAGCGGCGCGCAAGGCGGCGTCGTCCAGCGACGACCGGATGCCGATGGCATACGCCCCCGCCGCGGCGGCGGAGCGCAGACCCGACGGGCTGTCCTCAAAGGCGATGCAGGCCGCGGGGGGCACGCCAAGCCGGGTCATCGCAGCGGTATAAGGGGCCGGGTCGGGCTTTCCGGCCGTGCATTCGTCGCCGATCACCAGCGTGTCGAAGGCGTCGGGCAGGCCGATGGCCGCCAGCATCGCCTCGGCATTGGCGCGGGGGGCGTTCGTCACCACGGCGGTCCCCCAGCCGTTCGTCCGCGCCCGGTCCAGCAGAGCCTCGATCCCCGGAGTCGATGGCATCCGCGCGCTGACCCGGGCCCGGAACGCGGCCTCCTTCGCCTCCGACAGCGCCCGTGCGTCTTCGCCGGGGCAGAACTCGGCAAAGATCGATGCATTCAGGCGGCCATGCAGATGGTTGAGGTAGAACGCCATGTCGATCCTGCGCCCGCGCGCCGCGAACAGATCGATGAACACCGCCGCGTGGATCGGATCGGTATGCATCAGCGTACCGTCCAGATCGAAAAGAAGCGCCGCTGCCGGGGGCGGGCGGGTCACGATACGGCGACCGCGGGGCGGCCTGCCGCGCCGGCATGGTTGTGCATCCAGTCGGCGGTTGCCTGAATTCCCCCAAGCGGAAACAGATGCGCGGCGGTAATTCCGCTTTGCGGATGTGCAGCCTTGTGGGCGGCGAGATCGGCCAGCAGAGCGGTCGGCTCATGGGGCTGCACCAATTTGGTCACGTCCCGCGCGCGCCGCTGCAGTACGCGCAGCGACGGCCCGACGCCGCAAGCCACGGCGAACTTGATCAGGGTCTGCAGCTTGGCCGGACCGGCCACCCCCAGATGGATCGGCAGGTCGATGCCTTCGGCGGCCAGCCGCTCGGCCCAGGCGATGGCAGGCGCGGCTTCGAAACAGAACTGCGTGACGATGGCCATGGCGGCATCGCTGCGGTCGCGGAAGGCCTGCTTCCAGCGCAGCGCGTCCAGCAGCGCCGCATCGCCGCCATCGGGGGCAATGTCGCGGTTGCCTTCAGGGTGGCCCGCCACATGCAAGCGGGTGAACCCCGCGCGGTCGAACAGCCCGGTGTCCAGAAGCTGCATGGAGTTTTCAAACGCCCCCTTCGGCGCCGCGAGCCCGCCCGCCAGAAGCAGCGCCTGGGTCACGCCCGCCTCGCCCTGATACCGGGCGATCCAGTCGGCCAGCATCGCGCGGTCGGCGATCAGCCGGGCGGGGAAATGTGGCATCACCGGGAAGCCCTGACCCGCGATCCGGCGCGCGGTGGCCACCATGTCGTCAATCGGGGTCCCGTCGATATGGGCGATATAGACCCGCGTCCCGGCGGGCAGCAGGGCGCGGAAATCGTCGATCTTGTTGGCGGTGCGCGGCATCACCTCGATGGAATATCCGGTCAGGAACGCCTCCAGCGCGGCGTCCGGGCGCGGGGTCTGGGCGGGCATCCGCATCCGTGACAGCGCGCGGGAAGTGGTGAAGTTCAAAAGCGCCATGGGGAAGTTCCACATCCTTTTCGGGTCAGGCCCAGCCGTGATTGTCGATCAGCCCTTTCAGGCGGGCGGTGTCATAGTCGGTGTCGATCCGGGCGGCGGCGGTCCGGGCCGCGTCGGCGGCGTCGCCGGGCACCGGTGTCGGATCCGCCTTGCGCCACTGCGCCAGATAGGCATCGGTTCCGGCGGCCCCGGACACCATCGCGGCGCGGTCGATGGCCTGTTCGAACCGCTCGGGCAGGGGGTGCTTCACCGCGTGTCGCCCACGACCCACGATGACCTGCGCGGGGATATCGCGCCAGTAAACTATGGTCACATCTGCCATGGCCGTCCCTTCTGTCATTCTCTCCGACCTATCAGGGCCGCGTGGTCTTCCAAGGTCGGATTTCGACGCCATGCGCGCGCAGAGCGACGCGGGGCGTTTTCCGTCTCTGCCAAGCCCGCTTGCGTCGCCGAAAAGGGAGGACTAATCTGGTGTTAACTAGCGATGGAGGGCGCAGATGACGCCCAGGCGTTCCAGGCGCACCGTGGAGGTCCCGAAATCGGTCGATCCCGCGGTCACGCCCTACGTCTCGGCCGAGCCCTATGCGGCGCTCGACCTTGGCACGAATAGTTGCCGCATGTTGATTGCCCGCGCCGAGGGAGATCAATTGCGCGTGATCGACAGCTTTTCCAAGGCTGTCCAGTTGGGCGCCGGGCTGGAAAGTTCGGGCGTCCTTTCGCGCATGTCTGTGCGCCGGACGGTGCAGGCGTTGCGGGTCTGCCGCCGCAAGCTGGAACAGCACCGGGTCACGCGTATGCGGCTGGTGGCGACCGAAGCCTGCCGCCGGGCCAGCAACGGCAGCGCCTTTATCCAGCAGGTGCGCCGGGAAACCGGTCTGGTTCTGGACGTGATCACCCCGGAAGAAGAAGCGCGCCTTGCGGTGGTCAGCTGCGGGCCGCTGGTACAGGAAACCGCCGAACAGCTTCTGGTCGTCGATATTGGCGGCGGGTCGACCGAACTTGTATGGATCGATCTGTCGGGGGTGGCACCGGGCCGCCGGTCGGCGGCGATCATGGCCATGCATTGCGGCAGCTTTCAGGAAGCGGGCAACGGCGCGCGGGTGGTCGATTGGATCTCCGTTCCGCTGGGCGTCGCCACGCTGCGCGACAAGTTTGCGGATGTCGAAGACGATGCCGGCGCCTTCGCGCTGATGAGCTGGTATTTCGAAGAACATCTGGCCGATTTCGCGCCCTATGCGGCCGTGCACAAGAAGGCCGGGTTTCAGATCGTCGGCACCTCGGGCACGGTGACGACCGTGGCCGCGTCGCATTTGGGACTGCGCCGCTATGACCGGTCGCAGGTGGACGGGCTGGTGCTGAGTTCCGATGAAATCGACACGGTGATCCGCGAATATCTGCGGCTGGGGCCCGAGGGCCGGCGCAAGGATCCGCGGATCGGGCGCGACCGGCACACGCTGATCATGCCCGGGGCCGCGATCCTGCAGGCCCTAATGCGGCTTTGGCCCACCGACCGTCTGTCGGTGGCGGACCGGGGTCTGCGCGAAGGTCTGCTTTACGCACAAATGAGCGCGGACGGGCTGTTTTCCGCCCCGGCCGTGCAGGTAACGAACGGATAACACATGGCGAAATCCACCAGCGGGCGCGGTCAGCGAGAGCTGCGGGTCAAGGTGAAGACGGCGCGCGGGCGCAAGCTGTCCTCGACCCGGTGGCTCGAGCGGCAGCTCAACGACCCCTATGTGCAACGCGCCCGGGCCGAAGGGTTTCGCGGCCGGGCGGCGTTCAAGATCCTGGAACTGGACGACAAGTTCCGCTTCCTGGTGCCTGGCGCCCGGGTCGTCGATCTGGGCTGCGCGCCCGGGGGCTGGTGTCAGGTCGCGGTGCAGCGCGTCAATGCTTTGGGCGAAAAATCCGGCAAGAAGAAGGGCCGGGTGATCGGGCTGGATCTGCAGGAGGTCGAACCGATCCCGGGCGCGGAGCTTCACGTGCTGGATTTTCTGTCCGATGACGCGGATCTGAAGGTGAAGGGCTGGCTCGACGGGCCCGCTGATGTGGTGATGTCGGACATGGCGGCGGCAAGCTCCGGCCATAAGCAGACCGACCATTTGCGCATCGTGGCCTTGTGTGAAGCGGCAGCCTATCTGGCCTTCGATGTGCTGGAAGAGGGCGGGACCTTCGTCGCCAAGGTTCTGGCGGGCGGCGCTGAGCAGGATTTGCAGACGCTGCTGAAGAAGAACTTTGCCAAGGTCGCCAATGTGAAGCCGCCCGCGTCGCGGTCCGACAGTTCGGAAAAATTCGTCGTCGCCACCGGGTTTCGCGGGCGCGCCGGCGCAGACAGCGACGGCGGCCCGGGGGATGATCTGGCCTAGCCGGGGGCGTCAGGCCGCGAACGCTCCCAGCCGTTCGACGAACCAATAGGTGCCGATGATCCCGATGGCGACGGAGGCGGGCACCGCGATCACGCCGCGATACCAGTCGGTCCGGCCGAACCACAGACCGACCGCCAGATAGGCGGCGGCGATGACGGTCAGTTGACCCAGCTCGACCCCGATATTGAACGCGATCAGGCTCAGCGCCGCTTGTCCGGTGCTCAACCCGATATCGCCCAGAACCGACGCAAAACCCAGCCCGTGCAGCAGCCCGAAGACGAAGATCACGACGGTGCGCCACGGCGTGACCCGGCGCATGAAGATGTTTTCCGCGGCGATATACGCGATGGAGGCCGCAATCAGCGGTTCGACAATGGTGGGCGGCAGGCTGATCACGTTGAACGTCGCTAGGGCCAGCGTCACCGTATGCGCGACGGTAAAAGTGGTGACCTGCACCAGCAGGGGCCGCATGCGAGTGGAAAAGAAGAACAGGCCCAGCACGAACAGGATATGGTCCAGCCCCTTGGGCAGAATATGGTTGAACCCGATGACCACATAGGCGCGCAGGGTGTCGAACGGATCGGCGGCCACCGCACCGCCGCCGCGCGGGATCGGCAGGCTGGCCGCGCCGTCGGTGAGGTAACCGGTATAGGCATCGGGACCGGCATCCTGCTGGCGCAGGGCAATGGGTCCCAGCGTCGGGTCCCAGGAAAACACTACCGGCGCGGTGCCGGGCGGCAGCGCAGCAGTGACGGTCAGGACGCTGTCGCGGGGCAGATCGGGATTGGGGTCGTCTTCGACCCGCACCGCTTCCAGCGTCAATCGCAGCGCCGTGCCGCCGCTTTCCAGATGGATCCTGCCCGACAGATCAGGCCATGCGGCACGGGTTTGCGCCGCAAGCGCTGCGGGCGGTGCCTGACGCAATCGGTCGTAAAGCGCCGCCTCGGGCGCGTCGTTGGTGTCGTCCAGCCCCTGCAGGTCGATCCCGGCAAGCGGGGCTTCCAGAACCATCCTGAGCGTCAGGGTGACGCGGTCGTCCTGCACCGACAGATCGCCGACGGCGGGCCGGGTTTCATGGGCCAGCACGGGCAGCGTCACGACCATCGCCAGACAGGCGGCCGCAAGCTGCCGCGCCCTTGACTTTGCGTCGCGCCGCGCCAGCCTTTGGAATAGGGTAAGAAGGATTTTGGTCATTGAACTCTCCACTCATCGCCATGGCTACCGGACTGGCGTTCTGGGCGCAAATTGCCTCTGCCCATGAATTCTGGATCTCGCCCGAGGAATATCAAGTCTTGCCCGACGCGCGCCTGCAAGCGCATCTGCGGGTCGGGCAGGAATTCGACGGAAACTCCTATTCGTTTTTCCCCAACCGGTTCGTGCGGTTCGACACCGGTCCGGTGGCCGCGCTGGCGCCGGTGGACGGGCGGCTGGGCGACCGCCCGGCCTTGTCGGTGACCGCGCAAGAGCCGGGGCTGTGGCTGGTGGTACATGAAACCACGGACAACACGCTGATCTATCGCGACTGGACGAAGTTCGAAGCCTTCGTCGCCCGCCACGATCTGGGTCCGGTCATCGCCGCCCACCATGTGCGGGGACTGCCCGAGGTCGATTTCCGGGAAACCTATCGCCGCTATGGAAAATCCCTGATCGCGGTCGGGGACGGGGCGGGGGCCGACCGGCGGGTCGGGCTTGCGGTCGAAATCGTGGCCGAGGCCAATCCCTATGCCCTCGACGGCGCAACGCTGCCCGTGCGCATGTGGCAGGATGGCGCTCCGCGCGGGGGGGCGCAGCTGGAGGTCTTTACCCGGCTCGCCGGTGAGGTGAGCTATGCCACTTTCCGCAGCGACGCTGACGGGCGTGTGGATCTGCCCGCCCCGCGCGGCGCAGAGATCCTGTTGAATTTCGTCGTGCTCGATCCGCGTGACGGCAATGTGGCGGCGAAAGAACCGGTGTGGCATTCCCGCTGGGCATCGCTGACCTTCCGGATCCCGGATTGAGGCGGCCCGAGGCGCGGTGCTCATCCCGCCGGGATCGTTTTCAGAAATGCGTCCAGCGCCGCAGTGCCGCCCGGGGACCAGCCCAGGGACCGCAGGGCGGAGCAAGCCATGACGTTCGGGGCGGGCCCCGTGGCTTTGGCGGGCAGCGCGCCGGTTGCGCCGCTGTGGCGGGCGTAGCGTTCCAGCAGGTCGCGCCGGTCCAGCAGAATGTCGGACACATTGAAGACCGTACCCGACACCTGATCGGCGGGCGCATGCAGGATCAGACGTACAGCCCGGGCCATGTCGGCGCCGTGGACTTCGGTGGCCTGCCGGGCCTCGATCGGGCGTCCGGCACGGAAATCGGCAAAGAGGCTGTCCCATTTCTGCGCGCCGCCGGGCACGGCCGCGCCATAGACGCCGGTCACGCGCAGGCTGGTGCCGCCTTCTGTCGCAAGTGCCTGCTCGACCTGCCATTTCATCTGGCCGTAGAGCGTGTCGGGGCGCGGTGTCAGGTCCTCGGTCAGCAGGGTGCAGGGCGGATAGGCGCCATAGACCGCGCGGCTGGACAGAAAGACGATGCGGGAAATGCCCGCCCGCCGCGCGGCGTCGAACAGCGCCACGGATCCGTCGCGGTTGCGGTGCAGGAATCCGTCGGGATCGTCGCCCTCGCCGCCCCGGTACCGGCCGGGCAGGTGGTCGAACGCGGCGTGGATCAGGGCATCCGCTGGCGGCAGTTCCGGGACCGGGTGGCTCAGGTCATGGGGCAGCCAGGCCTCGGGTCCCTTCGGTTGTGTCCGCCCGAGCAGCGTGACGCTATCCCCGTGCATCTGCGCGTCGGCGCGCAGGAACCCGCCCAGATAACCGGTGCCGCCGGTCAGCAGAAGCTTCATGGATCGGGAAGATCCGCCAGCGCGGGCACCGGGCCGTCACCGGCATAAGCGCGCCACAGATCGATCAGCGGGCGCAGCGCGGCCGCCTTGGGATGCGGATCCTGCCAGGGTTTTTCATATTGGTAATGCAGGATCTTCACAGACGACCACCGCCACAGATCGGGCATGTTGAACCAGACATATTGCAGCATGTTATAGGTCACGGGCAGCCCGTGCCAGTCGGGGAAGAAATGCTCCAGAAAGGTCTGATCGGTCCGGCGCCAGAAAACATCAGGAAGATCCAGCGCCGCCAGCATCGCGTCGAATGTGGCCCGCGACGGTTTGGCAGTGAAGACGCCGGAATTCATCCGGTGAAAATCCGCCAGACTTTCATAGACATTCGGTGCGGCGCAGAATTCAGGATAATCGAACAGCGCGTCACAATTGGCCAGCATCAGCGTGTCGGCATCCAGAAACACAACGTCAGAATAATCGGTCAGCTGCCACAGCCGCAGCTTGGCGAAATTGTCCAGCGGGGTGTGAAAGCTGGGCTTTTCGCCCTTGGTGAAAGGCGCGGCGCCATGCAGGGCCTTGCGCGCGTGGCGGGCGTTGAACGCGTCCGACGTGGGCAGCAGATCGCAGGCGACCAGACGTACACCGAGCGCCGCCAGCGGCTCCAGATCGGCTTCGGACACGCCGCCGGTGTGCAGGACGACCAGATCGGCGGAGGTGCCGGTCAGCGCCACCGAGCGCATCAGCGCCTTCGCGCCAAGGGCGTAATCGGGGTTGGTGACCAGGGTGACATAAGCCCGGCTCGCGCGGGCCGGGCGGTTGGCGGAAAGCCCGTCGTCAGACATTCACGAGACCGATTTCAGCCGCGTGCCTTCCGGGTCGGTTTCCACGCGCGCGGCGATGTCGCGGGTCCAGGCGGACACCGCAGGCACGCGCTTGCGGTCGATGCGATGGGCGTATTTCTTCGCCACATCCACGACCTCGGACAACAGCCCTTCGGCCAGCGTGATCGGGTTCAACCCGAGCGCCAGAAACTGGTCGTTCTTCACGATCAGGTCGTTTTCGGCGGCTTCCTTGCGCGGGTTCGGCAGATAGGCAACCTTCGCGCCGGTCAGTCTGGCGATCATTTCGGCCAGATCGCGTACCCGGTGGGTTTCGGTCATCTGGTTGAAGATCTTCACCCGGTCGCCAGCCTCCGGCGCGTCGTTCAGCGCAAGCTCGATGCAGCGCACGCTGTCCTGCAGGTGGATGAAGGCGCGGGTCTGGCCGCCGGTGCCGTGCACGGTCAGCGGATAATCAATCGCGGCCTGAATCAGGAACCGGTTCAGCACCGTGCCGTAATCGCCGTCATAGTCGAAACGGTTGATCAGCTGGTCGTGGCGGCGGGTCTGGTCGGTATGGGTGCCCCAGACGATCCCCTGATGCAGGTCGGTGATCCGCAGCCCGTCATTCTGGGCATAGAACTGGAACAGGATCTGATCGAGGCTCTTGGTCATGTGATAGATCGACCCCGGGCGGGTGGGATAGAGGATCTCAAGCCCCTTCTTTTCGCCTTCCAGGTTTTCGATCTCGACATCCAGATAGCCTTCGGGGATCGCCGCGCCGACGCTGGAATACCCATAAACGCCCATCGTGCCCAGATGCACCAGATGCGCGTCGATCCCGGTTTCCACCAGCGCGTTCAGCAGGTTATGGGTGCCCGAGACGTTGTTGTTGACGGTATAGTTCTTGTGCCGGTCGGATTTCATCGAATAGGGCGCGGCGCGCTGTTCGGCGAAATGGATCACCGCGTCGGGGCGCGCATCGCGCAGCCAGTCGCGCAGGCGGTCGTATTCCTTGGCAATGTCGATCAGATGGAAGGCGAGCTTGCGGCCGGTCAGGTCATGCCAGATCCGGCAGCGTTCCTGGATGCTGTCCATGGGGGTCAGCGACTGCACCCCCAGTTCCGTGTCGATCCAGCGGCGCGACAGGTTGTCGATGATGTGGACCTCGTGGCCCTTGTCCGACAGGTGCAGGACCGTGGGCCAGCCGACGAACCCGTCTCCGCCCAGAACAGCGATCTTCATGGGAATGCTCCGTTTCTTGCTTCACGGGCCGGATGGGCCGCTTATTGGGCATGGGAGCTAGTTGAAGCTAGCGCATAAGTCGAATGAAACAATTGCGACAATCGCCGGGTGGGCGCGGGCGCATCACAGCGCCAGACGCCCCGCCACAGCATAGCCCCGAAACGGGTGGCTGATCGCGGCATCAGCGCCCAGAGACGCCGCAAGCGATTGAAATTCCTGCGGCAGATCGGCCCGGGGCGTCACGTGGAATTTTTCCAGCCACATCCGCAATCCGGCGAAGAACCACTTGGGCAGCTTTTCCTGCTGGCCGAAATCCACCACCGACAGCTGCCCGCCGGGGGCCAGATGCCGGGCCGCCTCGCGTAGCGCGCCCTGCCAGTCGGGGATCATCGACAGGCTGTAGGACAGGAAGATGCGATCGAACTTGGCCACGCCGAACCCGGTTTCGGGATCGAAATTGCAGGCATCGGCCTGGATCAGCTTGACCCGGTCCGCCATGCCTGCACGGTCCAGATTGGTCCGCGCGGTGCGCAGCATCTCGGACGAAATATCCAGCCCGTAAAGCTGCGCCTGCGGATAGGCCTGCCCCACCTTGATCAGGTTGCGTCCGGTCCCGCAGGCGATCTCCAGCACGCTTCCCCCCGGGGGGACGTCGAGCCCGTCGATCAGCTGGTCGCGCCCCAGAAGGTAATATTTGCGGGTGATGTCATAGAAATACCGCTGATAGCGATAGACCTCGTCCATCAGCTTGTCATGGCTTTGATCCGTCATCGGCTCAGCCCTCGAATGTGTACAGATGCACGCCGCCATAGATGGCGGACCGGTCTTCTTCCCACATCTGCCGCGACAGGGCCGGGTCATAACGCCAGCGGTTCAGCGTGGCGGGCACCACCCGTCCGGGCAGGATGTCGGGAATGCCGCCGGTGCGGAACAGCACCCGCGCGCCGGGTGTGGCGGTGCGGGTGATCTGGGTCCAGAGCGCGTTTAGCTGTCCGTCGGTCATCCAGTCCTGGGCGTCCAGAA
Organism: Paracoccaceae bacterium; assembly: GCA_020425105.1. Lineage (GTDB taxonomy): Bacteria > Pseudomonadota > Alphaproteobacteria > Rhodobacterales > Rhodobacteraceae > Meridianimarinicoccus. Next base: position 4,430 of record JAGQRU010000159.1, on the reverse strand, counting down.
GCACATAGGCCTGCTTGCTGGCGTCGGGAAGCTCGGCCAGCATGTCGGTCAGCGACCGGTTGACGACGCTCGCATGCGGGGCCGCTTTGCGCAGGGCCTCGAAATTTCGTTCTTCAAGATAGGGCGGAACCGGGCCGGTGCCGTCTTCCTTGTAGCCCCGGTTGAACGCCGCCCAGGCGAAGTAGTTTTCCGAGATCGGAAAATCGCACATCAGCTTGCGCGTCCGTTCGCGCAGCACCGGGACGATGTCGCCGCCGCCATCCTGGGCCAGCTTTTCGAACTGTGCCGGCGGGATCCCCAGACCGAACAGCGACGCCCGCCGCCGCGCCAGCGTCTGCACCGCGCGGTTGTCGAAAAGCGGGGCGATCTTGGCATCGAAGAAGGCGCGCTGGTCGTCCAGCGACGTGCTGGCCAGATAGGGGCGGTAATCGACCCCGCCGATCCGCGACACCGCGTGCATGGCGGCAATGAACCGGCCAAGCGCGCCGTGGCGGTAGAGCCCGCGCGAAAACATGTTGATCCGGCGGCCCAGAAGACCCTGACGGCTTTCCCACCACAGGCGGCTCTGGTCGTCCAGCACCGGTGCCAGATAGCGTTTGTACAGATCCAGGTTCGTGGCCTTGTCCGCATGGCCGAAGAAGTCATAGAAGCTCTGGTAATCGGGCAGGGCCTGCGCCGCGGCGATCTTCAGCCGTACCAGCGCCACATGCGCGGGCGACAGGTCCACCGCCGCCACCGACGCCGGACCCGCCGTCAGATAGGACATCAGGTTGCAGCCGCCCGAGGCGATGCAGACCACATTGTCGTCCGGCCCCAGCCGCAGCCCCTTCATGTCGGCCACCGGGTCTTCCCAGATCTGGGCATAGACGAGCCCCTGGAACAGGCGGGAAAACACGCGCTCCTGCAGGCCGGTCCGGCTGAGCGCGGAATTCTGGTGAACGGCGCCGCCCAGTTGTACCCGGGCGAGGTCTGCTTGTGTCATTTGGGGCCTTTCTTGCGCCGCCCGTTCAGGGCGCCGGTTCGGTTATTTTCTTACGCTCGGCTGCGGGGGGCTGGGCGCCGCTTCCGTCCCGGCTGCGGCGGCGCTTCAGCCGGTTCGCAACCCGCGTTTTGCGCGCCCAGTCGATCAACTGCAGCCGCCCGTCGGGATGTTCCACGATCGCGGTGCAGCTTTCCACCCAGTCGCCGCAATTCAGATAGGCGACATCGCCCAGTTCTTCCATCGCCGCCTTGTGAATATGGCCGCAGATGATGCCATCGAACCCGCCGCGCACCGCTTCATCGGCCAGCACGGATTCGTATTCGCCGATGAAATTGACCGCCCGCTTGACCTGCTGCTTGGCCCAGTTCGACAGCGACCAGTACTGCCCGCCCCAAAGGCGGCGCAGACGGTTATAGCCGGTATTGGCCATCAGCATCAGGTTGTAGGCCCGGTCCCCCAGATAGGCGAGCCATTTGGCGTTCATCACCACCACGTCGAACTGGTCGCCATGAGTGACCAGAAACCGCCGTCCGTCGGCGGTGACATGTTCGTCGCTGGTCTTGACCTCGATCCCGCCGAAATGGGTGCCGATATAATTGCGCATCACCTCATCGTGGTTGCCCGGGATATAGATGATGGGCACCCCCTGATGGGCTTTGGTCAGCAGCGCTTCGATCACGTTGTTATGCGCCTGCGGCCAGTGCCAGCCGCGGCGCAGGCGCCATCCATCGAAGATGTCGCCCACCAGATAGATCTTGTCCGCCGTATGCCGTTCGAGAAAATCCAACAGCATCTCGGCCTGGCAGCCACGTGTTCCCAGATGGATATCCGACAGAAACAGGGTGCGGAAGTGGGGCTGTTTGAGGGTGCCTGTGCGAGTCATGCGCATGCCCTTACGCGAAGGATCGTGACGCAGCCATGACAGATCGTGACGCATCCCGGAAAAACACACTTCTGCCGGGAAATCCCGGGCGAGATCCGGAAAATGCGGTGATTTTGAGGCCGGATTTTGCCGATTTTAGCGCCGCTCACCGTCCTGACAGGCTCGGCGACGACCGGCGCTGGCGGGAGGCATAACGCGCCAGCAGGACTTCAAGCCGGGCGCGTTCGAAGGGCTTGGGCAAAAACGCGTCCATGCCGGCGGAGAGATAGCTTTTATGGTCTTTCACATGTGCCGAACAGCCGATGATCGGAAGTTCGCCCGCCGGTCCGGCCTCGCGGATCTTGCGGGTCGCGCGGATCCCGTCCATCCGGGGCATCATCACATCCATGAAGACCAGATCGAACCGGTTCTGACGCACGGCATCGACCGCCCGTTCGCCGTCCGGGGCGGTGGTGACATGATGGCCAAGTTCGGTCAGCAGATCCTGCATCAGCGCCCGGCTCATTTCGTTGTCTTCGGCCACCAGAATGTTGAGCGGCCGTTTCGACACCTGGCACGGCGCGGCGCAGGGCAGGTGTCCGATGCTGTCCTGCGCGCTGGCCTGATAGCCCACATCAAGCTCGAAATAGAAGCTGGACCCCACGCCGGGTTCCGATGTGACGCCAACCTTGCCGCCCATCGCGGTGGCGATCTCATGGCAGATGGACAGGCCCAGCCCCCCAGCCGCCCGCGGCATTGGTGAAATCCGATCCGACCTGAACGAAGGGGTGAAACAGTTGCGCGACCTGAGCCGGGGTCATGCCCGGGCCCGTATCGTCCACCTCGAACCGGATCCGCGTGGTATCGGCCGAGCGCGAGATTTCTTCGACCGACAGGGTGATCCTGCCCTCGTCGGTGAACTTGACCGCGTTGGCCAGGAAATTGTTCAGAACCTGCTGCACCCGATTTCGGTCGCTGACGATGGTGCGCGGCAGGCCGGGGTCCTTGGCGATGCGCATGCGCAGGCCTTTTTCGACCGCACCTGCCTGCCACCAATCGCCGATCTGCGAAAGAAATGCATCAAGTTCAAAAGATTCCCGTTCGACTTTCATGTTGCCGGATTCGATCTGGCTCAGGTCCAGAAGGTCGTTGAGCATCTTCATCAGCGTGCCGCCGGCGCTTTGAATCGCGTCCACATGGCTTTGCCGGCGTTCATCCAGGCCGGACATTTTCAACAGCTGCGTAAAGCCCAGAATGGCATTCATCGGGGTGCGGATCTCGTGGCTCATGGCGGCCAGAAACCGGGATTTGGCCTTGCTGGCCTCTTCCGCCGCTGCGATTGCCGCCTTCAGCGCCGCCTGTGTCGCGCGGGCTTCGGAATTGTCGTACATGATCGCAAGTGCGCGGATCATGACACCATTGCTGTCAAACAGGGCTTTGGCCGACATCACCACCGGCAGGGTCGAGCCGTCCTTGCGCCGAAAATCGTATTCGGCCCCTTCTAAGAATCCATGCTTGGAGGACACCGTCTGCAGCAGGTCGCGGGCCTTTTCGCGACTGCTGTCGGTCAGATAGTCTGCCGCATGGTGGCCAATGATTTCATCGGGGGCATAGCCAAGCGAGTCCGCAAGAAAATTGCTGATCCGAACCACCCGGCAATCGCCGTCCACGGACAGCATATGTACCGGAGCCTGATCGAAAAACACGTCAAACGCGATATCGGGGTTCCCGTTCCATCGGTCCAGCAAGGCTCGTTTCATCGCATCTGTCCCCCCCGTGATGCCGCGCCAACCGACGGAACTCCGGAAGAATCGTCAGTGTGGACAACTATGGCGTCGCTGCGGCATTCTGTCTAGTGCCATGTTTTTGTTCAGGAACGGGTGCCCGAGAAGCGCGTTTGCCAGTCTTCGCGGTCGTCGTCTGTGATCTTTGCGAATAGGACATCGGGGACGTCGAAGCCGTGTCCCGCCGGCAATGTCGCCAGCGCATCCTGGATGGTTTCGGGCCAGTCCAGCCGGTCGAGCCTCAGCGCATTCTGCATCTGGGCGCTGGCATCGGGGATGAACGGGGCGGAAAGGGCCGCATAAAGCGCGATCAGGTTCAACGCCAGCCGCACCACAGCCGCGGCGCCGTCCGGGTCGGTCTTGAACTGCGCCCAGGGCGCGGCGTCCTGCAGATATTCGTTGCCCAGCACCCAGATGGCGCGCAGCTCGCCCGCCGCCTTGCGCACCTCGATGGCATCCATATGGGCCTGATAGGCGGCAAGCCGGGTGTCCAGCGCCGCGATCAAGGCCTCTTCGCGCGGGCCATAGGCGCCGCCGGCGGGCACTTCCTCGCCGAATTTCGACCGGCAGAATTTGGTGATCCGGCTGACGAAATTTCCCAGCACGTCGGCCAGATCCTTGTTCACGCTGGCCTGAAAATTCTCCCACGTGAATTCGCTGTCCGAGTTCTCAGGCGCGTGCGACAGCAGCCACCAGCGCCAGTAATCGGCCGGCAGGATCGACAGCGCCTGATCCATGAACACGCCGCGCCCCTGCGAGGTCGAGAACTGCCCGCCATCATAGGTCAGGTAGTTGAAGCTTT
>JAGQRU010000158.1:2309-5747 GCA_020425105.1 Paracoccaceae bacterium | reverse complement strand
ACCACCTGCCTGATGATGCTGGCGGGGTTCGAAACCGCCACCCATGGCGAAATCCTGCTGGATGGCCGCCCCATCAACAACATCCCGCCGCACAAGCGCGGCATTGGCATGGTGTTCCAGAACTATGCGCTGTTCCCGCACATGACCGTGGCGGAAAACCTCGCCTTCCCGCTAGAGGTGCGCAAGATCGGCAAATCGGAACGCGATGCGAAGGTGAAGCGGGTTCTGGACATGGTCCAGATGGGCGCCTTTGGCGGACGCCGCCCGGCGCAGCTTTCGGGCGGGCAGCAGCAGCGGATCGCGCTGGCGCGTGCGCTGGTCTTCGAAGCCGAACTGGTGCTGATGGACGAACCGCTTGGCGCGCTGGACAAGCAATTGCGCGAACATATGCAGTTCGAAATCAAACGTATCGCCGACGATCTGGGCATCACCGTGGTCTATGTGACCCATGACCAGACCGAAGCGCTGACCATGTCCGACCGGGTGGCGGTCTTCAATGACGGGCGGATCCAGCAGCTGGCGCCGCCCGATGAGCTGTATGAGAGCCCCCAAAACAGCTTCGTCGCCCAGTTCATCGGCGAAAACAACACGCTGGAAGGCGTGGTCAAGGAAATCCGCGACGGCCGCGCGGTTGTGCAACTGGACGACGGCGGGCTGATCGACTGCATGCCCGTCAATGTCAGCACACCCGGCGAACGCACCCGCGTGTCCATCCGCCCCGAGCGCGTGGAAACCAACAAGCAGCGCCTGAGCCCCGACGCCCATCTGCTGAAAGCGGAAGTGCTGGAGTTCATCTATATGGGCGACATTTTCCGCACCCGCCTGCGGGTCGCCGGAAACAGCGATTTCATCGTCAAGACCCGCAACGCCCCGGATCAGGTCCGCCTGACCCCCGGCACCCAGATCGAAATCGGGTGGCTGGCGGAAGACTGCCGCGCGCTTGACGCTTGAAGAACCGGCGCGGCCCGTCCTGCGGGCCGGCCCGGAAACAATCACAAAAAATCACCAGCAACGGGAGTAAAACATGAAATACCTCACCACGCTTCTGACCGCGTCGGCCTGTGCCGTCGTCGCCGGCGCAGGGCACGCCGATGACCGGATGGCATCTGACATGACCATCGTGTCATGGGGCGGCGCTTATCAGGCCAGCCAGCAAAAAGCGTATACTGAGCCTTATATGGCAATGCATGACGGCCTGTCGGTGATCTGGGACGAAAGCTCCAACGAAGCCGTGGCCAAACTGCGCGCCATGAACGAAGCGGGCAACGTGACCTGGGATCTGGTGGACGTGGAAGGCCCCGACAGCCAGCGGCTGTGCGACGAAGGCCTGGCCATGGAAATCGACGATGACGAGGTGCTGGCTGCCGCGCCCGACGGGACGTCCGCCGAAGACGATTTCGGCGACAGCATCATCAATGACTGCTTCATTCCGCAGATCGTGTTCTCGACCACTTTCGGCTATCGCACCGATGTTGCCGAATGGGGCGGCAAGACCCCCGACAGCCTCTGTGCCCTGTTTGACCTGGAAAACTTCCCCGGCAAGCGCAGCCTGGAGAAACGCCCGAAGAAGAACCTGGAATGGGCCCTGCTCTGCGACGGTGTGGCCAAGGCCGATCTCTATGACGTGCTGGAAACCCCCGAAGGGGTGGACCGCGCGCTGGCCAAGCTCGACACCATCAAGGATGACGTGATCTGGTGGTCGTCCGGCGCCGACACGCCGCAGCTTCTGGCCGATGGCGAAGTGGTCATGGGCTCCACCTATAACGGCCGTCTGTTCAGCGTGATCGAAGAGCAGCATCAGCCGGTGGCGATGCTGTGGGACTGGCAGGTCTTTGACTTCGACGGCTGGGTGATCCCCGCCGATCTGCCCGAAGAACGTCTGGCCCGGGTTCTGGATTTCGTGAAATTTGCCACCGACACCCAGCGTCTGGCCGATCAGGCCAAGTATATCTCCTACGGTCCGGCACGGGCGTCGTCGCAGCCGCTGGTGTCCACCCATGCGGATCTGGGCATCGACATGGCACCGCACATGCCGACCAACCCGGCAAACCAGAAGAACTATCTGGTGAACAACATCGAATGGTGGGCCGACAACCAGGATGACGTGGAAGTCCGCTTCCAGGCCTGGCTGGCGAAGTAATCCCGCCTGAAACGCTCGTCAGCGGGGCCGTACGCGGCCCCGCCACATCTCTTGGGAAGGATCGCACATGTTCACGCCGCACCAGACCGCAACCGCCGCAGGTCAGTCATGAACGCCCCGTCCCACTCCGGCCCGGTGCTGGCCGCCGACGGCACGCCGCTGAAGAAAAGCCTTAACCGCGCGCTGCGGATGCAGAAGATTCGCGCGCTGGCCCTGATCGCGCCCTTGTTGCTGTTCATCCTGCTGACCTTCATCGCCCCCATCGCCGAAATGCTGATGCGGTCGGTGGAAAACCAGATCGTGTCGGACACCTTGCCGCGCACAGTCGCGGCGCTGCATGACTGGGACCCCGATGGCGGCGAACTGCCGGATGCGGCGGTCTTTGATGCGCTTTACGAAGACCTGTTCGTCGCGACCGAAATGAAGGCCCATACCCGTCTGGGCAGCCGCCTGAACTATGAAACCGTGGGCATGTCGTCGCTGTTCCGCAAAAGCGGCCGGGCGGTGGACAAGATGGGCGAGCTTTATCTGGACCAGTTCAAGGATCTCGACCGCGACTGGGACAAGGACACGCCCTGGGCCACCCTGATGGCCAGCCCCGATTATCTGGCCGCCGCCGAACGCTGGCAGGCCGACCGGAAAGCGGCCAAAGCCGCGGGGCACGATTTTTCCGCTCTGCCGCCCAAATTCTCTGCCGCGCCGGGCATTGCGGATCTGCTGCCGAAAACGACCGAAGCCTATGGAATTTTTGCGGCCTTCCTGCGCAGCGAAGACGACAAGACCGTCCTGGATGACGAACCCTGGAGCCTGGTTCACACCGCGCTTTACACCGACCTGATCGCCGCGCCGGATGCCGCCATCGCGGCCTATGCCGGTCCCGGTGCCGACCGGCTGGCCGCGGCAAAGGCGGCGGTGGCCGGGTTCGAGACTGCCACCCGCAAGGACCAGTTCATCGAGGCCGACGAAGACTGGGCCGATCTGGATATCTGGCGCACCATCCGGGTGTATTCGCCGCGCTATACCCCCGGATATTTCCTGAATGCCGTCGACATGCAGCTCGGCGCGGACGGGATCACGGCGAAGCCCGAGGATCAGCAGATCTATCTGATGCTGTTCCGGCGCACGCTGATCATGTCGCTGGCGATCACCGCAAGCTGCATCGTTCTGGGCTATCCGGTGGCGTGGCTGCTGGCCAACCTGCCCATGCGCAGCGCCAACCTGCTGATGATCCTGGTCCTGCTGCCGTTCTGGACATCGCTTCTAGTCCGCACCTCGGCCTGGAAGGTGATGCTGCAACA
>JAGQRU010000158.1:0-2202 GCA_020425105.1 Paracoccaceae bacterium | reverse complement strand
TTCATGATCCTGCCGCTCTATTCGGTCATGCAGACCGTGCCGCCCAGCTATCTTCGTGCCGCCAAATCGCTGGGCGCCAACAACTGGACCGCGTTGTGGAGGGTCTATTTCCCCCAGACCGTGCCGGGCATCGGCGCGGGGTCGATCCTCGTCTTCATCCTGGCCATCGGGTATTACATCACGCCCGAGATCGTCGGCGGCACCACCGGGACATTCATTTCGAACCGGATCGCCTATCACATCTCCAGTTCGCTGAACTGGGGTCTGGGGGCCGCGCTCGGCGCCATCCTTCTGGCGGCGGTGCTGGTGCTCTATTGGGCCTATGACCGCATCGTCGGCATCGACAACGTGAAACTGGGGGGCTGACCGATGGCGACACTTATCGAAACCCGGCCGCAGCCCTTTTCGTTCGTCGGGCCGATTCTGGCGGCCAGCGGCGCCTTTCTGGGGCTGTTCGTCGGCACCGCGCAGGGTGCGGGGCTGATGGGGATGGTGATCGGCGCAGCGGTCATGGCGGCGCTGTCCTGGGCCCTGATGGCGATGAACCTGCCCCGGCGCCCGGTCCGCTGGGGGCTGGCCGCGGTCTTTGCCGCGCTCGGCTTCGTGCTTGGCGGGCTGATGGGCGGCCTGATCGGCCTGGCGGCGGGTGCGTTTTTCGACTGGCTGACCTTCTGGCTGGCCGACGGCCGGTATCGCGCCAAGCTGCCCCCCTATCTGACCGCTGGTCAGGTGCTGTGGCACTATTCCTTCCGGGTGATCTGCGGCGCGATCTTCTTCTTCCTGATTGCCCCCATCGTCGTGGTCATGCCGCTGAGCTTCAATGCCGAAGACTTCTTCACCTTCACGCCCGAAATGCTGTCGCTGCAGCCCGAAGGGTATTCGCTGAAGCATTATCAGGATTTCTTCACCAGTTCCGACTGGCAAAGCGCGCTGTGGAATTCGCTGACCATCGCGCCGGTCGCGACGCTGCTGTCGGTCAGCTTCGGCACGCTGGCGGCCATCGGGCTGAGCCAGCCGCATGTGCCGGGGCGGCGCCTGATCATGGCGATCCTGATTTCGCCGATGATCGTGCCCCTGATCATTTCGGCGGCGGGGATGTATTTCTTCTATTCCCGCATGGGGCTTCAGGGCTCCTATATCGGCGTGGTTCTGGCGCATGCCGCCCTGGGCATCCCCTTTGTCATCATCACCGTAACCGCGACGCTGGTGGGCTTTGACCGGTCCCTGACCCGCGCGGCGGCGAATATGGGCGCGGATCCCGTGACCACCTTCTTCCGGGTGCAGATGCCGCTGATCCTGCCCGGCGTGATCTCGGGCGGGCTTTTCGCCTTTATCACGTCGTTCGACGAGGTGGTGGTGGTTCTGTTCGTCGGCTCGGCGGCGCAGAAGACCCTGCCGTGGCAGATGTTCATCGGGCTGCGCGAACAGATCAGCCCGACCATCCTGGCCGTGGCAACGATGCTGGTGATGATCTCGGTCGCGCTTCTGGCCACGCTGGAGATCCTGCGCCGCCGGTCGGAAAAACTGCGCGGCATGTCCCCGGGCTGACGCGGCGGCGGGCCCGGCGGCTGCTTGCCTGACAGGGTAAAACCGGGCAACGTCCGGGAGAGACCCAAGCGCAGGACCCGCCCGTGACAGACCAGACCCAGACCCCGCCGGCAAGGCAGGCAGAGCGTACCGCCGGCCTGCCCCAGGTGCAGCACGCGCGCAATTCCGGCATGGCGCTGGATCTGGACTGGGTTGCCGCGGTGCAGGCCAACACATCGGCCATCGAACGGCGCGCGGCCACCTTGCCCGGTCGGCGCAGTGTGAAAAAGGACCATCAGGCGGCATGGCTGTTGCGCGCCGTCAGCCTGATCGACCTGACCACCCTGTCCGGCGACGATACCGAAGGCCGGGTGCGGCGGCTCTGCGCCAAGGCCCGGCAACCGGTACGGCAAGACCTGCTGGAAGCCGTCGGCATGGGCGATGCGCGCCTGACCACCGGCGCGGTCTGCGTCTATCACGACATGATCGCCCCGGCGGTGGAAGCGCTGGAGGGCTCTGGCATCCCGGTCGCCGCCGTCTCCACCGGCTTTCCGGCGGGCCTGTCGCCCTTCCATCTGCGCGTGGCCGAGATCCGCGAAAGCGTGGCCGCCGGTGCCGCCGAGATCGACATCGTGATTTCCCGCCGCCACGTTCTGACCGGCAACTGGCAGGCGC
>JAGQRU010000157.1 GCA_020425105.1 Paracoccaceae bacterium | reverse complement strand
TAGAACGGCACGTTGGCGTCGCCGTTGATCGTGGACACCACCGCGGTCTTCTTGCCTGCGGATCCAAAGGCCTTGATGTCGGACACGATCGTCTGCCAGTCGGAATGTCCGAACGGCGTATAGTTGATCATGATGTCCTCTTCGGCCACGCCCTTCGCTTTCAGATAGGCTTCAAGGATCTTGTTGGTGGTCCGGGGATAGACATAGTCGGTGCCGGCCAGCACCCAGCGTTCCACGCCTTCGTTTTCCATCAGGTAATCCACCGCCGGGATGGCCTGCTGGTTGGGGGCGGCGCCGGTGTAGAAGACGTTGTACTGCGATTCCTCGCCTTCATACTGGACGGGATAAAGCAGGATCGAGTTCAGTTCCTCGAACACCGGCAGAACCGATTTGCGGCAGGACGATGTCCAGCACCCGAAAACCACGTCAACGCCATCGGCTTCGATCAGCTGGCGTGCCTTTTCCGCGGCAAGAGGCCAGTCCGACGCGATATCGACGACGACGGGCTCCAGCTGTTTGCCGAGAACGCCGCCCTTGGCGTTTTGCCCTTCGATGAGCATCAGCATGACGTCCTTCAGAGTGGTTTCCGAGATCGCCATGGTGCCCGACAGCGAATGCAGGACGCCGACTTTGATGGTCTCTTCCGCATTCGCAATGGCCGTGGTGCTCATCAAGGCTGCGGCGATGCCCGCCATGCGAAGCGATTTTCCGAAGAAGTTCATATTTTTCCCCTGAACTATCCGTGCCCGGACCGAAGCGGCGCTCCGATGCGGCGGTCCGCAGAGCGCGGGCCGTCACGGTCATGTTGTCCCCTGCCGATGCGGTCCCCGGACGGGGCTCACCGGCTCTCATTGATACTGGAGCGATCCGTCCGAGCGGGCCGCCGCTGAATTCCTGCTCAAAGGGGTAGGGGGCCGGAACTGTTGTGGCTGGAAATGCGGCATCGACGGGCGGGAATCCGGCGTTTGTGAAAACAAACTGTGCAAAAATAGATCAAATGCACAAAAAACGTGCCAAACTGGAAGGCGCAATTCAGAATCATGTTCCGTCAACCGGTCGACGCGGCGGCGAAACGGATCCGCCCGGCACAGGCCGGACGGATCGCGTAAAAAGTGTGCAATTCAGCGGGGTTCGCTGGCCAGCCCCCGCCAGATCGCCAAGCAGAGCAGCAGCAGCACGATGGTGAACGGCAATCCGGTCGAAATCACCATCGCCTGAAGCGACCCCAATCCGCCGCCGATCAGCAGTGCGATGGCAACCGCCCCTTCGAACACGCACCAGAAGACGCGCTGCGGCACCGGCGCATCGACCTTGCCGCCCGCGGTGATGGTGTCGATCACCAACGATCCGGAATCCGACGAGGTCACGAAGAACACCACCACCAGAACGATGCCTACGAAGGACATGATGCCCGTCAGCGGAAGCTCCTTCAGCATCTGGAACAGCTTCAGCTCCAGCGGCGCGTTGGCGACCGCGGTCACCCCGTCATTCACGGCCTGGGTGATGGCGGTGCCGCCAAAGACGGACATCCACAGCACGCAGACGAAGGTCGGGATCAGAAGCACGCAGACGACGAATTCGCGCACGGTGCGGCCCCGGCTGACGCGGGCGATGAACATGCCGACAAACGGGGACCAGCTGATCCACCACGCCCAATAGAACGATGTCCAGCCTTGGCTGAAATTGACGTCCTCGCGCCCGAACGGCATCGACAGGGCGGGCAGATGGGTCAGATAGGACAGGATGCTGTCGCCGAAAAGCGTCAGGATGGCCACGGTCGGTCCGGCGATCAACACGAAAAGCAGCAGGAAGAAGGCCAGCCCCATGTTGATTTCCGACAGGACCTTCACCCCGCCGTCCAGCCCCCGGATAACCGAAATCAGCGCGATCGCGGTGATGCCGGTGATCAGGATCACTTCTGTCGTGGTGCTGACCGGAATGCCGAACAGCTCATTCAGACCGGCATTCGCCTGCGTCGCGCCATAGCCCAGCGATGTGGCCAGACCGAACAGCGTCGCAAACACGGCCAGCGTGTCGATGATATGCCCGGTCCAGCCCCAGACCCGCTCTCCGAAGATGGGATAGAAGGCAGACCGGATCGTCAGCGGCAGACCCTTGTTATAGGAGAACAGCGCCAGGGCCAGAGCCACCACCGCATAGATCGCCCATGGATGCAGCCCCCAGTGATAGATCGTGGCGGCCATGCCCAGCCGGATCGCGGCGGCCTGATCGCCTTCGGCCGCGCCGAGCGGCGCCCAGTCGGTCCGCGCGCCGCCTTCGGTTGCGATCCCGCCCAGGGACGATGAAAAATGGCTCATCGGTTCTGCGACGCCATAGAACATCAATCCGATGCCCATCCCGGCGGCAAAGAGCATCGCGAACCAGCCCGGATACCCGTAATCGGGCACGGCATCGCGCCCGCCCAGCCGGACGCTGCCCCAGGGGCTGACGATCAGGAACAGGCAGAAAAGGACGAAGACGTCGCCCGATGCCAGGAAGAACCAGTCGAAGGTGCTGGTCAGCCAGGGCCGCAAGGCGCCGAACACGGCCTCGGCCTGTTCGGGCAGGGCAAGCGCATAGAAGACGAAGGCGACGATGCTCAGCCCCGAAATCATGAAGACCGGGTTGTGGATGTCCATCCCGAACGGGCCGATGGAGGTTTCGATATTGTCCTGGCCGACTGTGTATTCGGTGTCGATGATGTCGGTGGGTCCGTCGGGCAGGGGGATGCCGGTGGGATCTTCTGGAATGTCGGTCATGTCTGGTCCTCCGTCGCGGGGGCAGGGCGGACCACCAGAACGGAGGCCATTGCGCGTTTGGCGATCTGCCCGCCATGCGACGGCCAGAAGCGATCCGAAAGGTTTGGAAGATGCGACGCCATGACAATCAGGTCGGGCGCTAGATCCTTTGCTGCGGCAAGCAGCGTGTCGTTCAGATCGACGCCGGGATCGTGGCTGGCGCAGGCATGCGCAGCGGTCTGGATGTTGGCGGCCGCGCCCTGCTGCCGGGCGAAGTCTTCCAGCTTGCTGCGGTATTCCGCCGGAGTGTGCGCGATCGCGGTGGGGGTTTCGGCGGTGACGCCGACATAGGTCACCCTGCCATCCCCCATCCGTGCCATCGCCGCTGCCACTGACAGCGCCCGTCGCAGGCCGTCGGCATGCGCGAGATCGACAGGAACCATGATGTTCTTAAACATTGTTTCCCCGTTGGTCTTTTCTTTGGAAAGATCGCGGGGCGCACCGGCTGTGCCAGACGCTCCCACGCAGCGCGGCAGAACGCCTGCGCCTGTCCCGGACGCGCCAGCGGTGCCGGCGATCGGTGCCTGGGATAGGAAAAGCCTACCTTCGGACGGCCTGAGGTCAAGGTGGGGAGCGACCTTTTGCGGCCCGAACCCGTCGCGCCGGTCCTGAAACCGGAAAACCCGCGCGCGCCAGCTTGACGCCGCCGATGCGTTGTCCTAGTTCCGGCAGAACGGGCGGGTATGGTGTAATGGTAGCGCCCTAGCCTTCCAAGCTAGTCGTGCGGGTTCGATTCCCGCTACCCGCTCCACCGTAAAATGCAAAATCCTGAAAACATGTGACCATCGGACAGGTGCCGGTGGCTTGTTGCCCGGACGCGGTTCGGTCTAAACCTCGCCAAACAGTCGGAGAGCGCATATGGCCAGATCACCACGCAGCAGCGGGCAGGACCGCGCCGGTTCCAAGCGGGTGGGCGCGCTGAAGGGGCTGGCGCCCTTCGTTCTGAAATACCGCCTGATGGTGGTGGCGTCGCTGGTGGCGCTGGTGTTCACGGCGGCGATCTCGCTCATCCTGCCGCTGGCGGTGCGCCGGGTGGTGGACGGGTTCCAGACCGGAGCGACCGCGCTTCTGGATCAGTATTTTCTGGCCGCGCTGGGGATTGCGGCGGCTTTGGCCATAGGGACGGGGATCCGCTATTACATGGTTACCCGTCTGGGTGAACGGGTGGTGGCGGACATTCGCAAGGCGGTGTTCGACCGGATGGTGGGCATGAGCCCGGCTTTCTATGAAAATCTGCTGACCGGTGAAGTCCTGTCGCGGATCACCACCGACACCACATTGATCCTGTCCGTGATCGGGTCGTCGATTTCGTGGTTCCTGCGCAACCTGCTGCTGTTCTTTGGCGGTCTGGTGCTGATGCTGCTGACCAGCGCCAAGCTGACCGGGCTGGTCCTGCTGATCGTGCCGGTGGTGGTGGTGCCGATCATCGCCCTGGGACGCCGGGTGCGCGCGCTGAGCCGCGAAAATCAGGACTGGATCGCGCAAAGCTCCGGCAAGGCGTCCGAAACGCTGCTGTCGGTGCAGACGGTCCAGGCGTTCAGCCACGAACATCTGTCGCGCGGGCGCTTTGCGGAGGTCACAGAAAAATCCTTTGCCGCCGCCAAGCAGCGCATCACCGTGCGTGCGGTGCTGACGGTGATCATCATCTTTCTGGTCTTCGCCGGGATCGTGGGCGTGCTGTGGGTCGGCGCGCGCGATGTGCGCAGCGGCGCAATGACCATCGGCGAACTGGTGCAATTCGTCATCTATGCCGGGATCATGGCCGGATCGACCGCCGCGCTGTCCGAGATCTGGGGCGAGATGCAGCGCGCGGCCGGGGCGACGGAACGGCTGGTGGAATTGCTGGGTGCGGAAGACAGCGTCACCGACCCGGCGGCGCCGGTGCCGGCGGTGATGCCGGGGCGGGGCGAGATCGCCTTTGAAAATGTCGTGTTCCATTACCCGACGCGCCCTGACGCCGCGGCGTTGAACGGGATTTCGCTGACCGTCGCGCCGGGGGAAACGGTCGCTCTGGTCGGGCCGTCGGGGGCGGGCAAGACCACAGTCCTGCAGCTGTTGCTGCGTTTTTACGACCCTGCCGCGGGAACCGTGCGGATGGACGGGGTGAATCTGCGCCAGATGGCGCGCGCCGATTTCCGCCGCAATATCGCGCTCGTCCCGCAGGAGCCCGCGATCTTTGCGGATACGGCGATGGAAAATATCCGTTTCGGCCGCCCCGAGGCCAGTGACGAAGAGGTGCGCGCAGCGGCTCAGGCGGCTGCTGCGGACGGGTTCATTTCCGCGCTGCCGGACGGGTATCAGTCGCAATTGGGCGAACGTGGGGTCATGCTGTCAGGCGGGCAGAAGCAGCGTATCGCCATCGCGCGGGCGATCCTGCGGGATGCGCCGGTGCTGCTGCTGGACGAGGCGACCTCGGCTCTGGACGCGGAAAGCGAATTGCTGGTCCAGAAAGCGGTGGAAACGCTGTCGCAAGACCGCACGACGCTGATCATCGCGCACCGTCTGGCCACGGTGAAGAAGGCCGACCGGATCGTCGTCTTTGACGAGGGCCGGATCGTGGCCGAAGGCACTCATGACAGTCTGGTGGCGCAGGGCGGCCTCTATGCGCGGCTGGCGCGGCTGCAATTCACCGAAGCGCTGGCGGCGGAATAGGTTCAACGCTGCGTCGGACTTGTTATGCGCGGCGCCAGGGCACATTCTGATGCGAACTCACGCCGCAATCGCCTGGGGAGGAGCCGCCCGTGACCACCGCATTTTCAAATGCCGCCGACAGCCATGCCCTGGAGGCCGAAATGCCCTGGGCCGACCGGGGCCTGCCCGCCACGGTGTATGATGCGCTGTGCCAGACGGCGGACCGGTTCGGGGCGCGCAAGGCGATCACGTTCCAGATCCTGTCCGATCCCAAATCGAAGGCCGAAACCCTGACCTGGTCGGGGCTTCGGGCCCGCACGACCCAAGCGGCCAATCTTTTCCGCGATCTGGGGATCGGCGAAGAGGATGTCGTCGCCTATCTGCTGCCCAATGCCAATGAAACGGTGGTTACGCTTCTGGGCGGGATGACCGCCGGGATCGTCAGTCCGATCAACCCCTTGCTGGATGTCGAACAGATCGCCGGGATCCTGAACGATACCGGGGCGAAGGTTCTGGTGACGCTGAGAAGCTTTCCGAAAACCGATGTGGCCCAGAAAGCTGCCCGGGCTGTAGCAGTAGCGCCTGCGGTGCACACGGTGCTTGAGGTCGATCTGGTGCACTATCTCAGCCCGCCCAAAAGCTGGCTGGTGCCGTTGATCCGGCCCAAGGTCAGCACAAGCCATCATGCGCGGGTGCTGGATTTCAACGCGGCGCTGGATGCCCAGCCCGCCGACCGGCTGGCCTTTGCAGAGGATATGACGGACCGGGTGGCCGCCTATTTCCATACCGGCGGAACGACGGGCACCCCGAAAGTCGCCCAGCACAGGCAATCGGGCATGGTCTATAACGGCTGGCTGGGCCAGCAGTTGATCTTTGACGAAGACGACGTGCTGATCTGTCCGCTGCCGCTGTTTCACGTCTTCGCCTGTTATCCGGTGATGATGTCCGCGGTTCAGTCGGGGTCGCATGTGGTGTTCCCGACCCCGGCGGGATATCGCGGCGACGGGGTTTTCGATCATTTCTGGAAGCTCGTCGAACGCTATGGCGTGACCTTCCTGATCGCCGTTCCCACCGCGCTGGCGGCGCTGATGCAGCGGCCGGTGAACGGGGATGTCTCCACCCTGAAGACGGCCATTTCGGGATCGGCGCCGCTGCCGCTGGAGCTGTATCGCAAGTTCGAAGACAGCACCGGGGTCCAGGTCGCCGAGGGCTATGGCCTGACCGAAGCGACCTGTCTGGTGTCGTGCAATCCGGTGGTGGGGGAAAAGAAGGTGGGCTCCGTGGGCGTGCCGCTGCCCTATTCCGATGTCCGCGTGCTGCAGTGCGATCCCGATGGCGGCATTCGCCACGAATGCGCCATCGACGAGGTCGGCGAAATCTGCGTCTCCAATCCCGGTGTCTATGCCGGGTCCACCTATACCGAACCGGGGCGCAATCTGGGGCTTTATGCCGACCGGATCTATCTGCGCACCGGCGATCTTGGCCGGCTGGATGCGGACGGATATCTTTGGATTACCGGGCGCCTGAAAGACCTGATCATTCGCGGGGGGCACAACATCGACCCGGCCGAGA
>JAGQRU010000156.1 GCA_020425105.1 Paracoccaceae bacterium | reverse complement strand
TATGGGCGATCATATCGGCCAGTTCCGGCGTTTCGCCGGAATTCGACAGCATCATGACGACATCCCCGCGCGCCAGCATGCCAAGATCGCCATGCGACGCTTCCGCCGGGTGGACGAAATGCGCCGGCGTTCCGGTGGAGGCGAGCGTCGCGGCGATCTTGCGCGCGATATGGCCCGACTTGCCCATGCCGGACACAATGACCCGCCCGGTGGCGGCCAGCAAAAGCTCCACCGCCTGTTCGAAGCTCTGGTCGAGCGCGTGGCCCAACATTTCCAGCGCCGCGGTTTCAGTGGCGATTACGCGGCGGCCGGTGTCCAGGAAGGAATGCGAAGCTTGGGTCATGTATGAGCAAAGATATCCGTGTCGGGCCAGCCTTCAAGATCAAGCCGGGCGCGGGTGGGCAGGAAGTCGAAACAGGCCTGGGCGAGCTTGACGCGCCCTTCGCGGGCCAGACGTTCATCCAGCTTTTCGCGCAGGGCATGCAGATACAGCACATCGGACGCCGCATAGTCGAGCTGCGCGTCGGTGAGCGTGCCCGCGCCCCAGTCGCTGGTCTGCTGTTGTTTGGAAATGTCGATGGCCAGAAGCTCGGACACCAGCGCCTTCAGCCCATGCCGGTCGGTATAGGTACGAATCAGGCGTGACGCGATCTTGGTGCAATAGACCGGTGCCGCCAGTGCCCCGAAGGCGTGATACATCGCGGCAATGTCAAAGCGCCCGTAGTGGAACAGCTTCAGCACCGATGGATCGCGCAGCAGGCGGGCAATATTTGGCGCCTCGCGCTGGCCCTTGGCGATCTGCACCAGATGCGCATGGCCGTCGCCGCCCGACATCTGGATCACGCACAAGCGGTCCCGATGCGGGTTAAGTCCCATGGTCTCGCAGTCGATCGCGACGACCGGACCCAGATCCAGCCCATCGGGAAGATCGTTCTGATAAAGGTGGTTCGCCACACACGCCCCCTTCTTGCGGTTTCCTGTTCGGTAAGCCACACCGGGCGCGGTGTCAAAATTATCGCGAAAAGGGCGTTAAGATTAACGGTTCGTTCAGAGCGACTCGGGCAGTATCCCAACCCAGATGAATGTCCCTGGCGAAGGATGCAAGCCATGTCAGACGCGAAAACGGAATATGCGACAATCCCCCTGCCGATGATGCTCAGCGCGGATGAAAACCGCAACGTGGCGCTGATGTTCATGGAGCCGCCCCGGCTGGAACGCCGCGCCGATACCGTGCCGGCCCGCCGGGTTGCCTATGGCCCGCTGGCGGTTCTGGTCTGCGGCGTGACGCTGGTCATCGCGGCGGTCGCGCAGACGCTGATTGCCTGACACGCGATCAGCGACCGTCGGCCGAGCGACGCGCCAGCGGCCAAACCGGCTGACATCTTCGGTCTCGTGCATGCCGGCGGCTTCGGCCAGAAAGCCGATCACCCGCCGGCCATCGCGCAGCGAGAGTGTCCCCAGCCCAAGCGGCGGCAGGATGCCCCTCATAAAATTGCCCGGCTTTCGGTTGGCAGCGACGCATCGCCAAGAATTCGTGCGTCTCGGCCTCCGGTGCCCTATGGTCGCAAAGAGCGGCCCGGCGGGGGCAGGTATCTAACGGGTCAAGGCGGCCCTGGCGATCTACTCCTGAAACTGGCCGCGCACACCGATTTCTTTGAACAGAACCAGAGAAGTTGCCCAGGCCAAGATGTGCTCATGGACGAACTGCGGCGTACGGTCCAAGCACTCTGTGGTGGCATCCCTGCGGACGAAGGTATCGCACAGAAAGCCGCTTAATCTGAACTGCGGCATGTCGCAAAGAACCGAGAGCAGGCGCCCTGAGCGCAACCGGCTTTCACCAGCGCTTCGCAATGGGGCCGCAATCGGGATTGTGCGGAAACCTAGCCGCACAGCGTACTGATTTATATGGGATTATTTGGTGCCCAGGAGAGGACTCGAACCTCCACGTCCGTACGGACACTAGCACCTGAAGCTAGCGCGTCTACCAATTCCGCCACCTGGGCAGGTGTCGTGGGAGCGGCATGTAGCCCCCGACTCGCGGGGTGTCAACACGCCTTCAGCATCTTTTTGCAATTGCCTGCGCGACGGGATGCGCCTTGCCGGGTCGCGCCTTCGCGGCTATGCCCGGAAGGAACACGCGCGGAGGCCAGATATGTCGCAACTTGTCACTGTATTCGGGGGTTCGGGCTTTGTCGGACGGTATATCGTCCGGCGCCTTGCGAAAGAGGGCTGGCGCGTCCGCGTCGCGGTCCGCCGTCCGAATGAGGCGATCTTCGTCAAGCCCTATGGGGTGGTCGGTCAGGTGGAGCCGGTGTTCTGCAATATCCGTGACGACGACTCGGTCCGTGCGGTTCTGGGCGGCGCCGATGCGGTGGTCAATTGCGTGGGCATCCTGAATGAACTGGGCAAGAACAGCTTCGATGCGGTACAGGCCGACGGGGCGGGCCGGATTGCCCGGCTGGCGGCGGAAGCAGGCATCGCCCGCATGGTGCATCTCTCTGCCATAGGTGCGGACGCCGGCAGCGACAGCGCCTATGCCCGCACCAAGGCCGCGGGCGAAGCCGCCGTTCTGCAATCTCAGCCGGATGCGATGATCCTGCGTCCCTCGATCGTGTTCGGGCCGGAAGACGGGTTCTTCAACCGCTTTGCGTCGATGTCCCGTCTGGGGCCGGTGCTGCCGGTGGTGGGCGCCGACACGAAGTTTCAGCCTGTCTACGTGGATAACGTCGCCGAAGCGGCGGTCATGGGGGTTCTGGGCACCGCGCCGGGCGGGGTCTATGAATTGGGCGGGCCCGATGTTGCCAGCTTCCGCGACCTGATGGGCGATATGCTGAAGGTCATTCGCCGTCGCCGGCTGGTGCTCAACACGCCATTCTGGATTGCGTCGATCATGGGATCGGCGTTCGATCTGGTGCAGACGCTGACTGTGGGGCTGGTCGAAAATCAGATGCTCACCCGTGACCAGGTGGCAAATCTGCGGCACGACAATGTGGTGTCCGAAGGCGCCAAGGGGCTGGCGGATCTGGGGATAGATCCGGTTGCCTGTGGTGCGGTGCTGCAAGATTATCTGTGGCGCTTCCGTCCGACCGGCCAATTCGAAGAACTGACCGAATCTGCCCGCGATCTGAAGGCTTGAGCCGACAAGGCCGGGGTAAACCCCGGCCTTCTTCGGTCCTACGCGCCGTAGGCGACCCCCAATAGCACGATGCCCAGGATCACCCGATAGATCACATAGGGTGTGAAGCTGACCGATTTCAGCAGGCGCATCATCAGCACCAGTGCCAGCAGCGCCGATGCGAAGGCAAACACCGCCGCGATTGAACCGTCGCGGGCTGCCTGCATGTCGGCGGTGGAAATCACGTCCAGCATCAGCAACCCGCCCGCCATTGCGATGGTGGGGATCGACATCAGCATCGACA